>JAMCUH010000050.1 GCA_023379435.1 Thermoplasmatota archaeon
TCTTGCTTCATCCTTCAGAATCCTGCCGTTCATTTTTTCCAGATCCAGGCCATTCTGAATAACGATAGTATTTTTTACTCCAATATCGTTCAGCTTCCTCCTGACAAATTCTGAAGGACAGATCACCTTCTCACACTTTGAGTAATACCAGCGGAGATATCGCTTAAGCTCCCTGATGATGAATTCCGATCTTTTTCCTACGATTCCCGAATAGGAAGATACAACCGTTTCGTCCAGAACCAGGCTGTGAAACGTTGAGAATACTCTGATCCCGAGTTTGCGGGCGAGCCTCAGGCCCATATATCCCAGAACGAAGGGAGTCTGTGTGTGAACGACCTCAGGTTTTAACCTTTTAACGATCCTGTTTACGCGAAATGGTGCAATGCATACGGAATACTGGGGGTAAGGCAGGAAAGTGAGACCTCTACCCTTTATCACTGCGGATTTCCCGTTATATTCCAGCGATGTCCTGCCGTTTCCCACCGTGGCAATAATACTCATAACGCCATGTTTCCTGAAGTATGATGCAATTCCGTCAACATAGTTGACCACCCCATCGATGGCAGGATGGTAAGTGTCGGTGTATATGGCAACTCTCACTTCACCATTCTCTGTCATCATTCCCGTCACGTGATTTATACATGGCTAAAGTAATTATTATGGCATCTGGGAAAAACAATTCATGAGAAAATATTTTATTGATAAAGCATTTCCAATTTATGGTAGAGTACAAGTGGATAGCACTCTCCAATACCACCATCGGGGTTATGATGGCCACAATAAACCAGACCATTCTTCTCATATCACTACCTGTCATTTTCAGGCATATTGATCTCGATCCTTTTCTTTCATCCAGCTTTCCCTA
The DNA here is from genome assembly GCA_023379435.1 of Thermoplasmatota archaeon. Taxonomy (GTDB): domain Archaea; phylum Thermoplasmatota; class Thermoplasmata; order Thermoplasmatales; family Thermoplasmataceae; genus WAQW01. The sequence goes on from JAMCUH010000050.1 coordinate 866, forward strand.
CTTCCTCTGGATACTCATGGGTTTCAATATAGTTACGGCAACTCTTCTCCTGACCTTCGGCAGATTATCTGACATGTATGGAAGGGTTAGACTGTTCAACCTGGGGTTCATAGTATTTACTGCCGGTTCCGTGATTCTGTCCATAACGCCCTTCAAAGGAACAGCTGGTGCCTCATTTATCATAGCCTTCCGGCTTGTTCAGGGCCTCGGTGCGGCTTTCCTCTTTTCAAATTCCGCAGCCATCCTTACCGATGCTTTCCCGAACAATGAGAGGGGCACTGCTCTAGGCATCAACTCCATTGCTGCCATAGGTGGGTCTCTCATAGGCATTATACTTGGCGGTGTTCTATCGGTTGTTTACTGGAGGGCTGTCTTCATAGTCAGCGTTCCATTTGGCGTATTGGGTACAGTATGGTCTTATGTCAAACTGAAGGACACATCCACACGGGATAAGACACAGAAAGTGGATTACGTTGGCAATACGGCATTTGCCGTCGGCCTGACACTTGTCCTTGTGGGCCTCGTTTATGGCCTTGAGAGCTACAACGGTCTGCCCACAGGTTTCGGTAACCCGTGGGTTCTTGCCTCGTTTGGCGTGGGAGGTGCCATGCTCGTCGCATTTCCATTCATAGAATCAAAAGTCAGGTATCCCATGTTCAAACTTTCCCTTTTCAGGATCAGGCCATTTGCATTTGGGAATTTTGCCAATCTTCTTTCTGCCCTTGCAAGGGGAGGTGTGATGATAATGATGATAGTGCTTCTTCAGGGAATCTATCTTCCCCTGAAGGGATATCCCATCCAGGTGACGCCATTCTGGGCAGGCATTTACATGGTTCCCATGACTGCAGGATATCTGGTGATGAGCCCCATAAGCGGTAAGCTTTCCGACAAATATGGTGCAAGGGAGCTTGCAACACTTGGCATGGTTATCGTTGCCGTATCCCTTTATCTCGTGACATTTCTTCCGTATGATTTCTATTACCCCACAATGGCGGGAATGCTCCTTCTGATGGGCATAGGGAACGGGCTGTTCACGTCGCCGAACTCGGCAGCCATAATGAATGCCGTTCCAAGGGAAACCAGAGGAGTTGCATCGGGAATGAGGTCGACCATGATGAACACCGGCATGACGCTGAGCATAGGGATGTTTTTTGTCTTACTTATTTACGGCCTCTCATCAAGGCTTCCCGTATCCATAGATTCTTCACTTAACGCCCTTAATGCATCATCACTCATCCCCTACTTTTCATCGTTGAACCCAACCGTTGCGCTTTTTTCGGCATTTCTTGGAGAAAATCCAGTTTCGCTTATTCTTGCGCATGTGTCCATAAGTCATTCACTCTATGTCACGCTTACTTCAAACAGCTGGTTTTCCAGCGTCCTTGCTCCTGCCTTCATGGATTCATTCCACATGGCGTTCTATGTGGGAGCAGGTATGGCAGCTGTTGCCGCTGCTGTATCCATAAGCAGAGGAAAAATGTTCGTCTATGAGAGAGATGTGGAAAATAGACAACAAGAGGGAACAAACGTAATAAATAATAATAAAGAGCCCTTAACGGGTATGAACAATAGGGGAACAAACTCAATGACACAGAGAGGCAGATGGAAATGAGAAACCCCGATGAAAAACCGGAATCTCATGACAACATGCTACTTTGGCGATATCTTTTCAGAACATCGAAGATCATATCCAAGAACCTTAACGATAAGCTGGCACCACTTGGCATATCGTTTCTAAGCTACAGGACGCTCAGATATCTCGTTAGGCAGGGACCCAAGACCATGTCGGCAATATCTGACTTTCTTCTTGTTACACAGGGAAGAATAACCGGTATAATTGATGAGCTCGAATCCCGTTCTCTGGTATTGAGGATAAGGAGTAACGAGGACCGGAGGATCATAAATCTTGAAATTACCGATGAAGGGAAATCGCTTGAACAGAAGGCCAGGGTCATATATGAGAGCTACATAAATTCCATTTTCTCCAGGATTGACCGGGAAAACAGGGAGTGCATCCTTAATGGAATCAAGCACCTCTCTTCAGTTCTTGGGAAGCAGTGACATCTTTTCAATGTCACAAAAACTGTTTAATGTGGAATTGCCATTCCACTGACAATGCAGGGAAAAAACATACTACTTACCGGGGCAGCAGGTTTCATCGGTTCAAACATGGCCGAGCTGCTTGTGAATGATAATATCGTAACAGGAATAGACAACCTGTCTGGCACAGACGGGAGATTTGTGAAACCTCTCCTGGACAATAAGAATTTCAGGTTTCTCAAAGGAGATATAACACGGGAAGAGGATCTTTCGTCCCTTGGAAAGTTTGATCTCGTCATACATCTTGCAGCAAATTCTGACGTCAGATACGGATCCGAGAGGCCCTTGGTGGATCTGAATTCCAATGTTATTGGTACGGTGAACCTTCTTGAGATGATGAGAAAAAATGACATTCCGGAGATGGTCTTTGCGTCAAGTTCAACGGTATATGGCGAGGCGACTGTCCTTCCAACCCCTGAGGAGTATGGTCCCTACCTCCCCATATCTTCCTATGGAGCTTCCAAGATGTCCTGCGAGGGTTTCATATCATCATATTCACATTATTACGGCTTCCGTGGGTCCATATTCAGGTTCGCCAACATTGTCGGGAAAAATTCCACACATGGAGTTATATTTGATTTCATAAGAAAGCTGAAGAATAATTCAAGGGAGCTGGAGATACTTGGTGATGGATCACAAAGAAAGTCATACATGCATGTATCCGACTGCATATCGTCCATATTATTCATACACGAAAAACTGCAAAAGACAGATATTTATAATCTTGGGAACAAAGAAACTACCAGTGTTGTGAAAATAGCCGATTTGATCGTGACTAAGATGGGGCTCAGGAACGTGAACTACAGATTTACAGGCGGCATTGACGGCAGAGGGTGGAAGGGGGATGTTAAGCTTGCCCAGTTATCCATTGAAAGACTCCTTTCAAAGGGATGGAAAAACAGATACAACAGCGATGAGTCCGTGGCCCTTGCCATAGATGAGGCACTTGCACAGCTATGAGATTTGCAGCCGCTTTTTGAATATCTGATAAATTATGTGAAAGACCAAATCTCACAAAAAAGCTGAAGGCATCATATTTTCTCATTCTGGGTAAGATGTGTCTTTGGAATTGCCGGATGATCATACAAATTCACAGTCCAGAAAGTAGTTTGGATCAAAATCTTTAACTTTCCAGTCTCTTTTGACGAACTTACCGTTGATCATGACGCTCCTCACCCAGGACCTGCTCCATGAATAGACGATATCAGATATCAGTGTATCCGGTTTCATTAATGTATCGGGTCTGAGGTTGTCCAGAATTACAAGATCCGCCTTCTTTCCTTCTTCAATGGAACCAATGTCTGTTCTGTTGAGTGAAAGTGCAGCCTCCCTTGTGCACATCTCAATGGCCCTGTTTGCGCCCAGTAACGATGCATCCCATCTCTGGTTCTTCATGGCTATTGTACCGAACTTGAGATCATTCATTACGTCAAGGCTGTTGTTGGTGGATGCACTGTCCGTTCCAATTGAGACATGAATGCCCTGCTGCAGCATCTCCGGTACAGGAGGCATTCCTCCAACGCCAAGTTTTGCATTGCTCACGGGATTCCATGACACCTTAACACCATCTCCTGCAAGAAGCCTGACCTCCCTCATGGTTGACCAGACACAGTGGGCTGCAATGACCCTGCTGCTGAGGAAACCAATCTGGTGAAGATATTCAATCGGCCTCTTTCCGTTCTTCTTAACAGAATCGTACACCTCTTTTCTGGTTTCTGATAGATGGGTGTGAATGGTTGTTCCATATTTTTCGGCGATTTCCCTGACCCTGTCATAGGTTTCTTTTGATGTAACATAGATCCCCTGAACACCGATGGATCTCCCCACTGTTTCGTGTTTTTCCCCCGTTATGAAATTCTCCGCATTTTTCACCGGATCGCCGGACTGGGTAGTGTATTCCGGGTCAAGTGTCACCCAGGAAAGGAAAGATCTTATTCCTGTTTGAAGAGCAGCCCTCTCAATGACATTCTCATCATAGTAAAGGTCATGGAAGGATGTTATTCCTGCATCTATCATCTGGTACATCCCGAGAAGCGAAGAGTTGAAGATCCCATTTTCAGTTCTCTCCGAATCAAGTGAAAACGTTTTCTCCAGGAAAGCGTCGAGGTGCAGATCATCAAGCATGCCCCGAAGATGCGTCATTGCCACATGGGCATGCGTATCAATGAGGCCAGGGATTATGACCGTTCCTGATGCATCAATTACCTCATCACAACCGATCTCATCTGTACCTATATGCTGTATGTGATCGTTTTCCACAAGTATATTTCCTCTCACAATGTCGTTGTTATGGTTCATTGTGAGTATAAGGGCATTTTTGAAGAGAAAGGATGTCATTCTTCCCTTAGAAAATCTTCTTTATTTATTCTTTCGTTGTAGGAGTGCCGTGATGTGGCCATGGAGGCAATTATTATCCCCATTAATGCAAACAGCAGGAAGGCGCCGCCAAAATAATAGTTCCCCAGGATCCTGTATATCTCCATCAGAACAAGGCCAAGAATTGAGCCGGATATTACTGACAGGCCAAGGTTGTAGCCCCTCTCAGAAGACCACTTTCCATTCATAAATAGTGAGACAAGGAATGCCACCATTGAAACAAGGTACAGAGAGAGGATCAGTGCATGATAGGGAAGCGAGAATGTTGCAAGGGGGAGCAGATACTGGTAACCGTTAACAAGGAATGAATAAAGTGCAAGAAATTCAAGATAAATCACATATGAGAATGCATCAAAGAAGCTCGGAACACTCAGTATGATCCCTGATACTGCTCCATGGTTAAGGTAGAGCACGACCGCAGAGAACTGTTCCAGAAAAAACAGTGATGAAACAATGAGCCCCGCCAGCGTTCCTGTATGAGAGGCTGAAAAGTAACCCTCCACCATTGCAATGAACCCGAATCCCAGGAATATTGCTATGTATGTGTCACCGTTGAGATATATGAGAAATATGTTAAGGAAACCAATATTTGCTATGCCAAGCAGGTGCATCAGTGAATACAGTATGATCAGCGCAAAAGCCACAGTGAATGTCGGGTAGACCCATCCTGCGTATTTTCCTATACGTCCTATCCTGATGAATGGAAGAACAGCCAAGGGAACAAAAATGTAATAGTTTATGGAACCTGACTCGTTGGAGATATCATAAAGAAAAAGGAAAATCGCAGGCAACATTATGAGCGATTTAAGTGCATATCTTTCAATTTTCTTGTAGCCGGATATCAATTTACCATCTTCCCGTATCTGTATTCAGATAGAATCCTGGGCAACAGATTCCTGTTCGTCACTACCCTGCTTTTTATTCCCGCGCTGTTGAGGAAGGATGATATGGCCTTTAATTTCCTGTTTTCCATTATAAATGCATTTCTCAGAAGCCTCTCCTGAAAACTGTCTAGTCCCTTGGCGTAGTTTTCCTTGGATATCAGCATGACCACAGGCCTTTTCCCGGATATTCTGAAGTCCTCCCTCCTGAAAGAAAAGTTCTCCGTGAATGAAAGGGGGGTAAGCAGGATTATGAATGCACTTTTTGTCACGTTCTCTCTTATTCTTTCCATGGCCATCTGGAATGTGAACGATCCGTCCGGAATGATGTCCGATACCGTTTTTTCAAACTTCTGTATCACGTTAACTGATCTCTTTGGTTCGATGAAATAGTCATGTGTGCTGGAAACTATGAGATAGCCCACACCATCCCTGTTCCTGAGGATTGCATGTGAAGCACTGATAACGGAAGCGACAATCTGGTCGAATAGTCTTGACTCGTCATTACCATAGTTGACCGCATTGCTGTAGTCAAGAACAAAAATTACATTGATATCCCGCTCTTCCTCCATTTCCTTGATGTAAAGATCATCGCCAGTCTGGATGCCAAACCGGCTCCATGCGACATATCTAAAGTCATCGCTGTCAACGTACTGCCTTATTCCATGAAAATCATAACCCTGACCTATTGTCTTGGATATGTGAGAACCCTGGGAGAAGACGAAATTGCTCAAAAGTTCGGATCTGCTACTCATGATGTCACTGAACGCCGGCGCAATCTTTATTTCGTTGTCCTTTGCCAGGATGTAGGATGAAATGCAGAGTCTGAGAGAATCCTCGGAGTACACAATTATTGGTCCCACCTGGTATTTTCCGATGCTAACAGAAGAAACGCCATATCTCCTCTCCACTGTTTCCCCGGGGCCAAGGGATACCTCTCCGGAAGAATTTTGGTCCGGCCTGAATACAGTGGAGAGAGTATCGAAATAATGAAAGTAGATGCTCCTTCTTGTGGCATTGGTGAATTTCAGGACAACACTGATGGATTCCCCCTTCCTGCCGTAAGATTTACCCAGTGTCCTCCTTATGTCCACCCTCCTGAGGGCGTTTGCTGTGACCAGGTTGAAAATCAATATGTCTGAGCAGATTATTGCTGTTATTATGGTTACGAAAAGGAGGAATGTACCGTAGCCGAGTATATAAGCTTCAAAATTCCCGTATGCCAGCAGTGCAAGGAGCCCAAAGCCTGATTTTTTTATCATTTGGGTGCTTCGATCCTGTTAACTAGCTCATCTATGACAGAATTGACGATTGACACCGTATCACCGTTTCCTTCCACCATTGCCTCTGAGTTAAGTATGATCCTGTGGTTCAGAAGTTCCTTTGAGAGAAATTTCACGTCTTCAGGTATAACATAATCCCTTCCGTTGACAAGGGCGTTAGCCCTGGCAGCAAGGAAATACTTGAATGTTGTTCTTGGGCTTGCACCGAGGTAGATCCTCTTGTCTTCCCTTGTGGATCTTATGATATCGACGATATAATTCATGATATCATCGGAGATGGCAACGGAGTTGAGCTGAGATCGCAGTGCCATGATCCTTTCCTTGCCAAGGGGGTCATATGGCTGTTCCGCAATGCTATCCCTCTTCAGTATTGATATCTCCTCCTCCCTTGTGGGGTATGAAAGGTTATACCTGAAGAGAAACCTGTCAGTAAGTGCCTCAGCCAGCGGAAATGTACCTTCCTGCTCAATAGGGTTCTGGGTTGCAATGACAAAAAACGGCTCCGGAAGCATTTCAGTGAGTCCACCTATGGAAACACTCTTTTCCTCCATTCCCTGAAGGAGCGCAGAATGGACCTTTGGAGGCGTTCTGTTGAGCTCGTCTGCGAGGAGAATGTTCGTGTATATGGGCCCCTTCCTCAGCTCCATCCTCCTGGTTTCAAGATTGAACATCATGTTTCCGGTGACATCGGACGGGAGCATGTCGGGTGTGAATTGTATCCTCTTGAAGTCAAGACCCATATGCCTGGCAAACTCGTTGGCAAGAAGTGTCTTTGCCAGTCCCGGTACACCCTCAAGAAGCATGTGGTTGTCAGTGATCAGGCAGATGAACATGAACCTGATAATCCTCTCCGATCCTATGACAGTCTGCCCTATGCGCTTCTGAATCCTCGATACCGTGTTCCTTAGGTTTAGCAGCGCCGTTTCCGTAAGTTCAACCATTTAAGATTCCTCCGTATCCACAAACAATACACTGGACTTGGCTCTGTTAACATCACTGTAAAGATCCATCATTCTATCCAGCACCTCCTTGAGCCTGAGCTCTCCCCTGGCTCGCCTTCTCTTAAAGCCTGATCTTGACATGGAAAGGCACCTTCTGTACCTCCTCTTCAGCCTCTTGAAATTAAGGCCTGCCATCTTAAGACGATCAAATTCCTCCTGCATCATTCTCACATACCTTTCACTGTTTCCTTTCATTATGTTCTCAACCTCCACATGAAATATATCACTGGGAAGCAAAAACGCCTCCTGCTTCCTTTCAAGTTCCGGTTCTCTATCTACCTTCTGGACCTTTGACATATGCTTTAAAACCACAGAGAAAATCAGTATTGAAACAACAGGGATCAGAAACCTGAAATCGGTGACGGGGTTATGCGTGATATCCTTCAATATTGAATCCAGAAATGGTAAAATTCCAGAGGGAGCAGGGGAACTAGCCAACTTCCTCTTCCTCTCCGTTCATCTGTGTATAATAAAGCTTCATGATGTCAAGGTAGTTGTATACGTCCGTCAGCTTCTCTATCACTGTGTTGGGATCATCCTTGACCGGACCCTGAAATCTTGCCTTCTCATAGTAATCCAGGTAGAATGCGGTAAGCTTCCTGAGAGCCATGATCCTGTTCTTGTTCCACTGAGGTATCTCCGAGCCCTTGTTCATGGCTTCTGAGAATAGGGAGTTATCAAGATATGCTTCATCAGGTATATTTATTCCGTTTAAGGCAAATTCCCTGATCAAGAACTGCCTGTTTGTATCCGAAGGTGATGGCGTGACTGAAAACTGACTGCAATAATCTTGCTTTGCCCTGTTGAAGCCTCTTTTAATCGCCTCCTGCATGTTACCGTCACCCACGAGCTTTCGGGCGTTAACTATGGGAGGGATATCACCCACCGATCTCACCTTTATTACCGTCTTGCTTTCCCTCTTCTTGGCAGCGGCTCTCCTGAATCTTTTGAAGAACCCGCCCTTCTTCCTTTCATTTTTCTTTAAAACTTTCCCTTCATTTTCTTCCATTCCTATATCACCTTCAGATTTACTGACAGAACATGGAGATTGATGGATGGGGGTGACGGGGGGACAAAAGATGGCCCTCCCACTGTCAGATCTATGTTCACCACTGTACCGGTAAAATAGAAGTAATCATCAAGATAGAGAGATGTGATGTTCCCTCTGGAAGACCAGTTGAACCCGACCGTTTGGGAATCTATACTCATGCCATGAACGGGACTCAAATTGGCGTCAACGGTTCCCCCTGTAATTATTGTGTCTTTACTCAGCAGGCCGCTGAAACCTATGGTCCAGAAACCGGTTGTTGAGTTCTTTTCCTCCAGCACTGACTGCTCTGACACATTTGATCTGCTTACGTTAAAATAAAAGCTCCCCTGTGGATCTGACAGGTTAAGGATGGTTTTCTCGGAGAAATCGTGATCAAGGTGATCAATGGTAAAATTTACGTAAATTACGCCATGTTGCGCGAGTTCATACCTGCTGTAGAGACCTGTGATGTTGGATACTCTCATAATATGGGATATGGAGTAATTCCATTCAACGGAAGCATTTCCGTGAATTAGAATCTCATATGGCACAAGTGCTATGTCTGTTTCATTGTTTCCACGAAGTGCGATTGAGACGTTCTTTTCAAGAAAACTCTCGTTAAAGTATGTAAAGTTGAACGCGCCGTAATAACCGGTGTAGTTGTACAGCGTTCCATCTGCAGAAATATAATATTCCATCACCATTGGGAGAATACTATCTGTCAGGTTCATGTACTTGACCGGTACCTGCAGTGGAAGACCCAATGTACTGTTGAATGAATTATAAGCATCCAGTGAGTCAGTGAAGTCTGCCTTCGCTCTCATGTGTGCTGTAACTTCAATGGAAGAACTGGGTTGAATTGAAATGATGCTACCGTTATAGTAGAACATCTCCGGAAGCATCTCATAGTTTCCCACCGGGAGGTTGAACACCTTCCCGTATCCGGTTGAATTCGTCGAACCCACATAATAATAGACCTGGCCGAGAATATTGAAATACGATACAAAGCTCGTGTTTACAATGGGTTGATTATTTTCCTTGAAGAAAATTGTCAGGTTGTAATAACTGCCAGGTTCCGTTATGGTTCCATTCTCGCCTGACAGGCATGATTGGATCTGAGCGGGAGAATGATCTGGGAGACCATAGTCTGGCATGTCCTTCATGGGCGAAATAGAAGTGAGATTTGTTGAGAACCTCTGCTCAGGTGTAAGATTTATGGTGATGGTAATGTTTTTCGAAATATCCAAGACGCCAGTTCCATTCGGGTAATAATCAGGGTACGATGCATTTATACTGTAGTTTCCGGCAATTATGGAGAAGTTAGCAACACCTGCTCCATACGGAGCAGTCATGTTAAATGCCACAACTGATCCTGTGCTCTCGTATATGAGGGAAACAGATGCATTGTTTATATATGCATGATCGAGGGAATTTCTTACATAGACATGAAGTGTGATGGTATGGTTCGAGATAGGCACCAGAGAAAAGTTTAGATAATTGGTATATGAATTGAGCGAGACATTCAGGATCCTTGACCGGAAATCTGCGCTTCTCACAAGAATGTGATAGTTTCCCGGATAACTAAAATATGTCTTATAGAAACCGCTGGAATTGGTCCTAACATTTGTACCGTAGAGAGTACCGTTGCTGTTGACTGCAAATATCATGGATGTGAAAGCGACGGGGATTTTCGTGTTATTCACCGTTACGTTACCTTCAAGGATGTAATGCCCTGGCTTGCCGTAATTTACATCCGATGTATAGTTTTTGAGCTGATCAAGAACACCTGTGTTATTGCAGGAAAACGAGTTGTTCCCAAGGGGGTTGATACTCAGGAGTGTAATGTTGTGATCATTCAAGGTAGAATTAACGAAGAGAAACGAGGAGTTTGTGATATATCCCTGGTGCGATGCGTTAATAATCCCGGGACCGCCAGGTATACTCATATAGTAGAAGCCAGTCCTGTTGGTCAGGACTGTTCCCTGAACGTTCGAATCTGATACAACTGCAGATGCCACAGGGTTCCCAGCTTTATTTTTCACGTAACCGGAAACGTTGTAGTAATTCTCCAGTGAATAAATGGTAATATTCTGCTTCTCCGACAACGTTAGGTTGATCCTGGATGGGGCAGGTATTGTTATGTAACCTTTCTTATACACCGTCAAAGCGTAGCTGTCCTCATACAGCGACATGGAGAAATATCCGTTGGAGCCGGATTCATGCGATGAACTCCCGAAAAAAAAGCCTGTGAGGTTCATTACAACTCCCGGAACAACCTTACCGGTGGACGAAACGGTATACCCGGAAAGATTCATGGGCGTTTCTGGATTAAGAAAGATGTTCTTGTGCACAGTACCGCCGTTAAGCGAGAAATTCTCCTGTAACCTGCTGAATCCTGGCACCTTGAACATGAGATCAACATGACCTTCCACACATACATCGATTGTGTAATGACCGCTTGATGATATTGGAACCTCTGTGTATACAGGAGAGGCAAATGCATAGAAATTGCCTCCTGACAGGGGCTTGTCAGACGAAGCGTTAAAAACGGTTCCGGTAATGGATGTTCTTCCCACAGATGTTAACGTGAAATTATAAACTGATGATCCGTTAAGCCCATAGTTCATTGAATCCATGTAACTGGGTTCAACGTACTGCGGATCAAAAAAACTGCTCACATTTTTCGGGCTCACAGTGACAGGTGGATGTGCCTGAATTGGCCCGGTGGGATAGTCAGGACTTATGTAGTAAAAAACCATGGAGAGAACCAGAACTCCCACCAATATCACTGCAACTGATCTCTTGTTCACGCACTCGAAATAAGTCAGACAATATATTTAAAATTACCTAATATGGTTCCGTTTAGTTTCTTACCTTTACTGCAACTCCTTTCTTGAGATTGAGCATAAATGGAGCAGGCATCTTGGCCACGCCCACGCCTCTGACTTCATGATCATATGCGATTGCAACCTCATCCTCCTGCCTGATATCTTCTGTAACTGCCTTAACCCCGACAGCATATATGTTTGCCGTAGGTTTAAAGTCATCAATTGTGACTGTGAATCGTCCCATTTCAACGAAATTCACAGCCATGGCCCTTGTCACGGAGAGTTTTCCAGTTCTTTCATTATGGACCAGCATAGCCTTTCCTCCAAGTGTTAGCATGTCCTGGTTGTAGCTTCTGGTGTATCTCATGGAAGCAATGAGGGGTTCGATCCAGTCCCCAAACTGGAATCTTGCCATGGACTTTAGCCGGGAAATATGTTCGTTCTGAACCGTTTCCTTCAATAACACCTCTTTGGAAAGCTCGTTCTCAAGCATATCCAACATTTCACCATTCCTTATTCTGCCCTTAATAATTGTGCTTCCATTTGGAAGCGAGTCCTCGATGAAGGAAAGATCATCCTGTATGTATGCTATCACCTTCGCATAACTGTTTCTTCTGAAATATGATCTGAGCATATCTCTTATGATCATTTTCTCATCCTCAAACCATTCTCCGATCACAGGGATGTCATAAAACCTTGCAGGGTACATCCCCTCCAGTTCCTCCGGTACAAGACCTACAGGTGAAGTAACAACAACACGATGCACGGAAGTCAAATATTTTCCTATTCTGCCAATGATCCTCCTGTGAAGGCTCGAAGCGGAGTAAGGCTTCCTGGCTGAGCAGGGCAATAGTAGACAGATCTCCTTTCCCTCAGGCCTCCTGTATTCATTAGAAATTTTTTCCCTGTATTTCCTGAGGTCTGGTCTATTGAGTGATATTATTCCATTTGCCTTTATGTACGGAGTCCTGGAAGGAAAATATCTTTCACTTTCAGCGGGAAAGTAAATGTCAAGTGACCTGATTATTTCGACAGCCTTTGAACTGAACTGGTACTTCTCCACAACTTCCCTCAGTGTTTGGGATGCAATGGCCTTTCTGAGCGAAGAAAGCATTTCATCGAGGAAAGCCATGTTGGCTGAAAGCGTTTCCTTATCCTTGAGAGAACCAAGAACCGTGTATCGAGTGCCCCTCATGCTTTGGTTTCTCACAAGTGCATCGTCAAACAGAGATATCCCGGCATAAACAAGGGCGGGAATAAGGTACGGTTCACCTATGGAAGGTGCATATATCAGTGGGAGGTTCCCCAATTCCTTTCTTATCAGGAATATTCTTTGAAGAAGTTTTTTAGGCCTCATAACAAGTGAAATGGCATCAGGAATGACGCAGATCTCTCCGCTATCATCCACGTAATAATTTTTCATGTTTATGTTTGATATGATGCCATCAGTGTTTACACTTCTCCCAAGTACATGAAGAATACCGTTACGTGTTTCAATGTCTTTCGTAGTATCCAGGACAGCAGGGTATTCCAGACCGTCCAGGTCTCCAGTCCGGGCAAAACAGAAGATTGAGTTGTCCTTGATCATTGGAGGTTAATCACACTGTCAATATATCTAGTTGCACATGAATGCATGGGATATATCGTTAATAAAACAGCCCTGTTTCCGTGTATTTATGCTGAAGAGATTGAAATAGAAAAAATTTCACGGATAATGTGGTGAACGAGTGCCTACGGGAAAATGCCCCGCTTCAAATGTGATCTGTCATCAGCATATCCTTCCTTGCACTGAATTGGAAATCCTAGTCAGTATTTAGGATAACACATATGGTGTATGCACGTCCGATGGCGAACATTAATTAACGGCGATTCATTTGACCTACAGAGCTGGTTTAGTTAACATAAGACAAGCATGTTTATGAGAGTAGATACCAAATGAAAAATAACAATAACGGTCAGGAAAAGGAGAAATGGGTTTTACCGGGTGATTTTATTGCCAACGCTGAGGAGTACCTTCCAGGTCAGAATGCCATGGAGCTAGATGGATCGATCGTATCTCTTGCATCCGGTTCGGTGGTGAAAGATGACCGGAGACTTGTTGTTTCCGTTATCACGGATAGAAAAATGCCAAAGATTAGAATCGATGATATCGTCTACGGACAGGTAACAAAGGCGGACAGGGGAAAATATAAGATGAAGGCTGGAGTTCTTGTTGATAGGGAGACCGGTGACCTAGTGGAGATCAACAGGGACGCAAACATTCACATTGAGGGCTCTAGGGACAGCGCCCTTGCACCAGTAAGGGTGGGTGATTACGTGAGAGCCAGAGTGATAAATGTAAGAAGGGATATAGATGTGTCCATAGGTGGAAAACACCTTGGCGTGGTGATGGGCATGTGCAGTAAGTGCAGGAATCCTCTTGTGCTTAAGGGAAAGACCCTCTACTGTCCAAACTGCGAAACCACCGAAACGAGAAAAATTGCAGACGATTTTGGAAAGGTGTATATGAATGGTGAGAAACATGAAAGTTGACAATGGAAGAACTGAAAAGGTAGAGAGACTGTCAAACGAAATAAAGGGTATGAGAAGGGAGATCGATGATCTCAAGGAAGTGTTGAGAGGCCTTATTCAGGTAATAATGAGCAGAGAGGGATCCCTGGATGACGAGGAATACAACTGAGGTGCCCTGATGGTTATACCGATGAAAATGCTTGAGGAAAACATAAACAGAAAGGTTTCTCTTCTACTGAAGGACAACAGGATCCTTGAAGGTACCCTATCTGGTTACGATGAGCACATGAATATGGTGCTTGATGAAGCGGAAGAAAGTTCCCAGGATTCAAAGAGGAGGCTTGGCACTGTCGTAATCAGGGGAAGCAATATTGTAAGAATATCACCGGAATAATGATCTCCTGTTAGTGCTGACAGGAATCACATCTGCATCTTTGACTGGCAGAGACAGTGGGTTATCGTGATGTTTAATGACCGCTCATGATGAGGATCCCCTCATTTCAGATTTATCGTAACCATAAACGAAATACAAATGATAATTCTATTCCCTTTTTCCAGTTATGAGTTCATGAAGATATCCTTCTCCATCATGGACCTGAGTGACTTCAGTCCTGATGGCTGGAATATTCCGTACTCTGTTATGAAACCGGAAACATATTTGCTCGGTGTAACATCAAACGCCGGATTCCTCGACCTGCTGAGTTCCGGAGTAAACCTGTTTCCTGCGAATTCCAAAACCTCCTCCTCACCCCTTTCCTCAATGGGTATGAGATCTCCATTTGGAAGAGAGAAATCGAAGGTGCTCCCTGGGGCGGCAACGTAGAATGGTATACCGTTTTCCTTGGCCAGAACGGCCTTCTCATATGTTCCAATTTTATTGGCAAAATCCCCGTTTGAGGCAATCCTGTCTGCGCCCACTATTACGAGATCTACGTCGCCATTGCGCATGAAATAACCGGCCGCATTATCTGCTATGATATAATGTTCAATCCCTTCCTGTGCAAGCTCCCAGGCAGTGAGTCTTGCCCCCTGCAGCCTGGGTCTTGTTTCGTCAACAAAGACCGTTATCTTCTTTCCGGCGTTGTGAGCAATCCTCATTGGTGCAAGAGCGGTCCCCCAGTCAACAACTGCAAGCGCTCCGGCGTTGCAGTGGGTGAGTATTCTTGAGTTGTCCCTTATGAGCTCATTTCCAATCTCGCCGATCTTTTTGCACCTTCCGGTTATCTCCATTCCATACCTTCTGGCAGCTGACTCAAGAAATTCATTTTTTTTCATGAAGGAGATGGCCTTGAACAGATCGTATGCTGTGGGTCTGGTTTCACTTATCCTCTTCATTGCCAGTTCCATATCCTCGCCGTTTGCCTTGGCCATGGAGAGACCATATGCTGCAGCCACTCCAATGGCAGGTGCACCTCTTATAACCATATTCTTGATGGAGAATGCTATGTCTTCACTGTTTCTAGCGGTAAAAATATCAAGCTTTTCTGGAAGTTTTCTCTGGTCTATCATCCTGACTTCCTTCCCTTCCACCCAGATGGCAGCAAAATGTCTCTGCTTTCCTTCCACCTCAATGTTCATGAAAGAAGAAATGCTTAGCGATTATAAAATAATAATCAGAAACTCTGTAACATCTGAACAGATGATGTTATGAAGATCTGCCCAATGTTTATATGTTTATATAAGATGAGGGGCTTCGAAGCGGGCCCGTAGCTCAGCCAGGTAGAGCATCTGGCTTTTAACCAGGTGGTCGGGGGTTCGAACCCCCCCGGGCCCGTGAGAAGGTGAAAATATGGGAAAATTCAACGTGCTTAACCATGAGCTTGTCCCAGAGCATTATGTTCTGGATTCCAAGGAAGAGGAAAAGGTTTTAAGGGAACTGGGAATAACCAAGGACTTGTTACCAAAAATAAACAAGTCTGATCCGGCCATTATTGCATTGGAACAGAGCCACGGGGATATCAATCCCGGTTCTGTCATTAAAATTGTTAGGAAGAGTCCTACCGCCGGCATCTCTGTTTATTACAGAGTGGTAGTGAGTGGGGAGACAGTAAGATGAAAGAGATAGTTGACGCGTTTTTTAGATCGGAAAGTGTTGTAAGTCACCAGCTTGAGTCCATGAACAATTTTCTCGCCTCCAAGGAGAATCCAAACAGCGTCATGCAGGCCATAGTTGATGAAACCAAAGTCACTGATGATGACAAACCTGGAGTTATACAGCTCGATCCCACGAAAACCGGTGGCAGGGAAATCAAGATCTATTTTGGTAGGGTAAGGGACGATGGAAAGAGATTCGAGGAATCTACCATCTGGGTTGAAAAGCCAGAGATAAAGGAGGCTTCAGGCGCATCCAATCAGATCACACCAAACGAGGCAAGGCTCAGGGACCTCAATTACATGGCGCCGATCATGTTAAGACTCAGGGTTTTCGAAGACGGCGTTGAAAAGGAAAACGAGACGATAAAGATCGGTGATATGCCCATCATGGTCAAATCCAAGGCATGCACACTCCATGAATCTAATCTGGATTCCTACATAGAGAAAAACAACGGAAGGGTTGATGATTCAAGGAAGGAGAAGCTTCAGTTTGTGGGCGAGGATCCTGATGATCCGGGAGGATACTTCATCATAAGCGGCTCGGAAAGAGTCATTGTATCGCTGGAGGATCTTGCACCCAACAAGATCCTGGTTGAGTTCGAGGAAAAGTATGACAGTAAGGTAGAGGTTGCCAAGGTATTCTCGCAGAAAGGCGGCTTCAGGGCCCTCACAGCCATGGAGAAGAGCACTGACGGCATGATCAATGTATCCATACCTTCTGTTGCGGGAACTATACCCCTTGTTATACTTATGAAGGCGCTGGGCCTCGAGAAGGATAAGGAGATACATGATTCAATCGTTTCCGCACCTGAAATGGAATCAATCGTATATGCAAACCTGGAGGAGTCCAGGAATCCCAAGATTCTCCCTCCCAACGGTGTAAACTCAGTGGAGGATGCCATTTCCTGGCTTGAAAAAAGGTTTGCCGCAGGACAAGCCAAGGAGTTCAGGGAAAAGAAGGTCTCACAGATGCTCGACAAGTCACTTCTTCCCCATCTTGGAGATACGCCGGAGGACAGGCTCACAAAAGCCGTATATCTTGGAAGGATGGCAAAGTCCCTTCTGGAACTTCACATTGGCATAAGGAAGGAAGATGACAAGGACCATCTTGCAAACAAGAGAATGAAACTCACCGGTGATCTGCTGGATGAGCTTTTCAGGAATGCCTTCCAGAGCGTCATGAAGGATCTGAAATACCAGCTTGAAAGAACCTACAACAAGAAGAAGGGCATAAGAATCAAGCCTGCGGTGAGGCAGGATCTTTTGACGCAAAAGATACTCCACGCCATGGCTACCGGCAACTGGAATGGTGGCAGGACTGGTATCTCACAGCTTCTTGACAGGGTGTCAAACGTCAGCACCATAAGCCACCTCAGGAGGATCATCTCTCCTCTTACAAGATCTCAGCCGCATTTTGAGGCAAGGGATCTCCATCCAACACAGTGGGGCAGGATATGTCCCAATGAAACACCAGAGGGACAGAATTGCGGCCTCGTCAAAAACGCAGCCCTTCTCATAAACGTAACAAAAGGTGTTGACTCATCTGATGTTCTGGAATTCCTCAGAACCAAGGGACTTGTGGAAGAGCCTTCCATAGGCGGAGAAATGGGAAGGGTGTACATCAACGGAGATTATGTGGGTTATGTTGTGGATCCGGAAGGAATTGCAAGGGCAGTTAGAATTGAGAGGAGATCCGCAAAGATCTCAGACGAGGTTAACGTGAAATATGACTCGTCAACAAAGGAAGTTACCATAAATTGCGACAGGGGAAGACTGAGAAGGTGCCTTTTAACCGTTGAGGATGGTAATACGCTTGTGAGCCGGGAGGACCTGGACGAACTGAGCCGCGGAGAGATAGGCATAAAGGATCTCGTTGCAAGGGGACTCGTAGAATGGGTGGATGCAGAGGAAGAGGAGAATCTTCTCGTAGCAGTATACGCATACGATTTCCCTGAACGGTGCCCCCACTGCAGCAGCTACCTCTACAGATCAAAGATCGACTGGATGAATCCTGGTGATCTCAGCAACCCCGATAAGATAATTCTAAGATGCAATTTCTGCGGAAATACCTTTGAGGGGAAGAAACTTCTCAGGAAGGAGCACACTCATCTGGAGATCGATCCTTCCCTCATACTGGGAGTGGTCGCTTCCGTTACCCCGTATCCAGAACATAACTCATCACCAAGAATCACCATGGCTGCCGCCATGACCAAGCAGTCCATAGGTCTTTCATCATCAAACTTCAGAATAAGAAGTGACACGAGGGGCCATGTGCTGCACTATCCCCAGGTCCCCCTGGTGAAAACAAAGGTCATGGATTATATAAAATATGACAGAAAACCTGCCGGTCAGAATTTCGTCGTTGCAGTTCTCTCTTACGAGGGCTACAACATCCAGGATGCCATAATATTCAATAAGGCATCAGTGGAGAGAGGATTGGGAAGAAGTTCGTTCTTCAGAACCTACACAGCCGAGGAGAGAAGATATCCAGGAGGTCAGGAGGACAGATTCGAGATACCCACACATGATGTTCTCGGAGCAAGGGCCGAGGAATACTACAAGAACCTTGATGAAACTGGCATAATATCCCCAGAATCATATGTTGGTGGGTCCGATGTGCTGGTGGGAAGAACTTCTCCGCCAAGGTTCCTGGAGGAGGGCGGAGAAAGGCTTGGCCCACAGAGGAGGAAGGAGTCTTCCATAACAATGAGGCCAAACGAGACCGGCTGCGTTGACAACGTTATACTCACTGTTTCGGAAAGCAACAGCCGTGTTGTGAAGATCAAGGTGAGAAGCGAAAGGATTCCAGAGCTGGGAGACAAGTTTGCCTCAAGACACGGCCAGAAAGGTGTCATTGGAGCGGTTGTACCCCAGGAAGATATGCCCTTCACAGAGGAGGGTGTCATACCTGACATTATAATCAATCCACATGCCATCCCATCAAGAATGACCGTTGGTCATATCCTTGAGATGATTGGAGGAAAGGTTGCTTCTTTGAACGGTGAAATCATCGACGGGACCATATTCAGCGGAGAACCTGAGAAGAGTCTTAGGCTGGAACTTCAGAAGTACGGATTCAGAGACAACAGCACCGAATACATGTATGACGGAATTTTGGGCACAAAATACAAGGTCGATATCTTCATAGGGGTGATATACTACCAAAAACTGCATCACATGGTTGCAGGAAAGTTCCATGCAAGGTCCAGAGGGCCCGTTCAGATCCTCACAAGACAGCCAACAGAGGGGAGGTCAAGACAGGGAGGGCTCAGGTTCGGTGAAATGGAAAGGGATACACTCATAGCCCATGGAGCTGCAATGGTCATAAAGGACAGGCTTCTTGACCAAAGTGACGGCACCATTCTCTATGTTTGCGGAAACCCAAGCTGCGGTCATCTTGCCATATTTGACAGGAGGAAGGGAACCCTCAGATGCCCCGTATGTGGTAATACCGGGAATATACACCCCATCGAAACAAGTTACGCATTTAAACTGATGAGGGATGAGCTTGCCACGATGGGTGTAATGATGAGACTTGTACTGGGTGATTTGAAATGACGGAAGGAATATCAAAGAGAATTTACAGGATACAGTTTGCCCTCCTCTCTCCTGAGGAGATAAGGAAGATGTCACAGATAAAGATCATAACTGCCGACACCTATGATGATGATGGTTACCCGATTGAGAGGGGCCTCATGGATCTGCATCTTGGTGTCATTGAGCCTGGACTGAAGTGTGCAACATGCGGCGGAAAGGTGGACGAATGCCCGGGGCACTTTGGCCACATAGAGCTTGCCATGCCTGTTGTCCATGTTGGTTTCATAAAGGAGATCAAGACTTTCCTCGATGCAACATGCAAGAGATGCGGTAGAATTAAACTCACAGAGGACGAGAAGAAGGCATATCTTCAGAGGATAAATGCACTCAACAATGAGAATTCTGATATAGATTCCATGTCACTGCTTGTGAAAAGGATCACGGACGAGGCTTCCTCAAGGACAGTATGCCCATACTGTGACGCTCAGCAGATCAAGGTTATACTGGACAAACCCACAACATTCAGGGAGGAGGGGATCAAGGTTACCCCAAAAGAGATCAGGGAGAGACTTGAAAGGATACCTGATGAAGATCTCATATTCTTCGGCATGAACAGGACTGCCGCAAGACCGGAGTGGATGGTTCTCACCGTTCTGCCCGTTCCACCGATCAATGTGAGACCTTCCATTACACTTGATACCGGAGAGAGAAGTGAGGATGATCTCACGCACAAGCTTGTGGACATCATCAGAATAAGCCAGAGACTGAGGGAAAGCCGTGATAACGGATCGCCTCAGCTCATAATAGAGGATCTGTGGGATCTTCTCCAGTTCCATGTCACAACGTATTTCGACAACCAGACTGCCGGAATTCCTCCGGCCAGACACAGGTCAGGAAGAGCTCTTAAGACACTGGTTCAGAGACTGAAGGGGAAGGAGGGGAGATTCCGTTCAAACCTTTCAGGCAAGAGGGTGAATTTCTCTGCCAGGACGGTCATATCACCTGAACCTTTCCTTTCTGTTAATGAGGTGGGAGTTCCTGAACTTGCTGCCAGGGAACTGACTGTCCCCATGACTGTGAACAGGTTCAATATTGAGACCGCAAGGGAATTTGTGAAGGCGGGACCGGCTCCCAGGGACCAGTTTGGAAGGTATCTTCCCGGAGTTAATTATATCCTTAGACCGGACGGAAGGAGGATCAAGGTCACAAAGGAAAATGCAGACGAGAACAGCAAGAGAATAGACATAGGCTGGAGTGTGGAGAGACAGCTGGCAGAAGGTGATATTGTACTCTTCAACAGGCAGCCATCACTGCACAGGATGTCCATGATGGGCCATACTGTAAGGATTCTTTCCGGAAGGACCTTCAGGTTTAACCTTGCGGTCTGCACACCGTACAACGCAGACTTTGATGGTGACGAGATGAATCTCCATATTCTTCAGAAGGAGGAGGCCAGGGCAGAGGCAAGGATCATAATGAAGGTACAGGAACAGATGCTTTCCCCCAGATTCGGCGGACCGATCATAGGAGGCATCCATGATCATATTACGGCCATGTTCCTGCTTACGCACAACAACCCGCTCTACTCTGAGGAAGAAACAGTGCACATGCTTTCCTTTGTGGACGTAGATGAGATGCCTGACCATGAGATCATAAACGGCAAGAAGTTCTACAGAGGCAGGGACATTTTCTCCACGATCCTTCCGAAGGGTTTCAACATCAAGTTCAGGAGCAAGCTCTGCTCAGGGGCAGGGGAGAAATGCGAGTATGAGGATAGGATTGAGGACAAGGATGTATTCATCAAGGATGGAAAAATGCTCACCGGAACAATTGATGAAGCTTCCATTGGTCCGTTCTCCGGCGTGATTATAGAAAAGATTTACAAGAAGTTCGGGCCGCATGAGGGTGCCAGATTCGTTGATAGAATGACGAGGCTTGCCGTTGGATTTCTTAGCACCAGGGGTTTCAGCACCGGCATCACGGATTACGATATTCCGGAAGAGGCCGTGAAAAGCATAGCTGAAACTTCAAGAAAGGCCCTTGAGAAGATAGGCACTTTGATTGACAGCTACAATAAGGGTCTTCTTGAACCAATGCCAGGAAGGTCGCTGGAGGAAACGCTTGAAATGGAGATTCTTGGTGTGACTGGGGAAGCAAGGGATGAGTCCGGGAAAATAGCAAGTGCACAGCTCGGTCTCAGCAATCCATCCGTTATAATGGCCAGGTCCGGTGCGAGGGCAAAGATGCTGAACATATCAGAAGTTGCCGGAATGGTGGGTCAGCAGTCGGTGAGAGGCGGAAGGATCAACAGGGGATATACGCAGAGAACTCTGCCTCACTTCTCATGGGGTGATATTGGCGCAGAGGCCAGGGGATTCGTTGAGTCATCTTACAAGCAGGGCCTTAACCCTCTGGAATATTTCCTCCACAGCATAGGAGGAAGGGAGGGTCTTGTGGATATAGCTGTCAGGACTTCAAGGAGCGGCTATATGCAGAGGAGACTCATAAATGCGTTCGAGGATCTCAAGGTCGATGATTCAAGAAGAGTCGCAGACACCGTTGGTGCAATCATACAGTTCAAATACGGAGAAGATGGAATTGATCCCACGAGATCCGACATGGGAAAGACACTTGATCTGAATTACATTGAATTCGACCAGAAGGAGAGTGCAGAAGCATGAAGTATTTGATATTCAGGGATTCAAAGAGGAATATGGAGAGCCTGATGAAGAAAGCTCCATGCGGGTACGCAGTTGACTTTTCACCGGGGAAGGAGAATTCACCCGATGCCATTCTTGTAACAACGGATTCAAAGAATGCAATTTACAGGATTGAATACTCATCCATTAAAAAGTATTCTGATGATGAAAATATTGTAAAGAAGGTGTCGAAGGGTCTCAAGAGCACCATCATGATAGATGGTGTGAAGGGCATCGATCCTATTCCACTTGCTTCCTTCACATTCAAGAAGGGGGCGTCACTGATAAAGGACAAATTCATTGTTGGTTCCATGGAGACCATGGATGGCATTACCAAGGAGTCGGCAATGGAGAATGTCTCCGATGTTACAGTTGAGATAATGAATGATGCATTAAAGGCTGGTGCAGACATACCCTTTTCCCTTGCGTCTGAGCTCGCGACACTGAAAAAGAAGGTTTCCAAGAAGGAATTTTCCGAAATATTTCAGAGATCCATTGCAGAATTTAAGCAGAGGGAGATAGACCCATATGAGGCTGTAGGGATAATAGCTGCACAGAGCATCGGAGAACCCGGAACTCAGATGACCATGAGAACCTTCCACTTTGCAGGCGTGAGGGAGATGAACGTTACCCTGGGCCTTCCAAGACTCATAGAGATCGTGGATGCCAGAAGAGTTCCAAGCACACCGTCCATGACAATCTATCTCAGGCATGAGTATGAGCAGTCCAGAGAGGTTGTGGAGAAGGTGATGAGGGAGATAGAAAACACCACGCTAATTGATGTCTGCGAACTTGAAACGGACATTAGCGAGATGACAGTAACAGTGAAGCCCATCCCGAACAGGCTAAGGGAAAGACTGGTATCCGGCGAGGATATATTCAACGTTGTTTCGGATCCGAAGACGCTCAAGGGTGCCATCGTGATGGAGAGGGAGAAGGGCAATGAGGTAACTGTAAAGCCTCAGCAGGAATCCTTCAAGAACCTCTACAAACTCCAGGAGCAATTGAAATCTCTCACAATAAAGGGCATCCCGGGCATAAAGAGAGCCATAGCAAGGAACGAGAAGGGTGCCTGGGTAATTTACACACAGGGTTCAAATTTCAGAGATATCATAGAGAAGGTTGAAGAGATAGATGCAACAAGAACTTACACCAACGATATTATGGAGATATACAACGTACTTGGAGTGGAGGCTGTGAGAAACGCCATTTACCTGGAGTCAGAAAGAACACTGTCAGAGCAGGGTCTGGAGGTTGATCAGAGGCACCTCATGCTTGTGGCGGACATGATGACATTCAGTGGAAACGTCAGGGCAGTTGGAAGACAGGGTATCTCAGGAAAGAAAAGCAGCGTTCTCGCCAGGGCGGCTTTCGAGATCACAACGAAGCACCTCCTGAAGGCAGGAATAAGCGGCGAAGTCGATGCCCTTAACGGTGTTGCAGAGAATATTATTGTGGGACAGCCCATAACTCTGGGAACTGGATCAGTAAATCTTGTGTACAAGGGATTTGGTAGCAAATAAGTGGTTGACTGGAAATGAAAGACACAATAATTGACAATAAAATTTTAGGCTACATGCAGATTTTTCAGAAAGTTACCAGGGTGGATGTGAAGGAGTGTCTCGAGAATGAGGACATGATACTGTTCATTGTGAGGGAGCATGCCATGGCGGAGATCTTCAAGAACAACCCTGACTGTGTTTCTTCCATAAGGGAGAAAACAAACAAGCACATACTAATTGCAGAAACGTCAAAGGATCTCCTGAACTATGTAAGGAACATCTTCTTCCGTTTTGGCGTCAGGGAGATAAACATATCCTGGAAGGATGGCCAGACAAATATTCAGGTTGGGGTGGAGGCTATGGAGATTGGAAAGGCCATTGGAAAGGAGGGGCGAAATGTGAAGCTCTTCAAGGAGGCAGTTTCACGGAGCTTCAACATACACTCACTGGTAATCAAGCAGTGAGTAGTCTGTGAATTATTCCAGCACATGGCAAATTCATCAGGTAGTAAACACATCATATCGACTGCCCCTTATTTTGAAGCTTTCATTTAGGTTACAGCGTTCGTGGAAATACGAAGGAAAAAACATTATTCCGCAGATTAAAGTGATGAATTTCCATATTGAATCTGGGATATTGCTCACCAGCTTTTTCCGGCGATATTTCAATATTTCACAAAATCTTAATATGGTGTGGTGAAATGCTGAATTTCAATGAATAGAGACCAGGGTCACGAAGGTGATCAGGATGCTGCTGTTAGAACCATACTTCCAAATAAGAAGAAGGGAGAGATGTTCGGCGTTGTGGAAAAACTCTCAGGAGCCTCAAGACTTCTTGTGATGTGCGAGGATGGTTTCACAAGAAATGCAAGAATTCCTGGTAAAATGAAGAAAAGAATGTGGATACGTGAAGGTGACCTTGTCATAGTAAAGCCGTGGGATTTTCAGAAGGAAAAGGCAGATGTTGAATACCGATACACACAGACACAGGCCAGCTATCTTAGCAGAAACAATCTGCTGCCTGAAATAATAGATATATTCAAATGATCAGAGATGGGGAAGTTTCCGCCCTGAAGAAATTGCTTGAAAGTGGTGAATATTCACCTTCTCAGAAGATGACAAGAAAGACAGAATCATCCGTTTTCGACAGAAGAACTGTTGAGGCACTTTATGAGACAATGACAAAATTTTCCATAAACTATATCGATTTTCCCATATCTTCAGGAAAGGAGTCTGTTGTATTCAAGGCTTATTCCAGTAAGAAACCACTT
Source organism: Thermoplasmatota archaeon (assembly GCA_023379435.1). Taxonomy (GTDB): domain Archaea; phylum Thermoplasmatota; class Thermoplasmata; order Thermoplasmatales; family Thermoplasmataceae; genus WAQW01. The sequence goes on from JAMCUH010000050.1 coordinate 25,978, forward strand.
GCTGTGAAGGTGTTCAAGACATCCACGCTGAAATTCTCAAATCTTTCCATGTACATCAACGGGGATTACAGGTTTGCAAAGGAAAGGAAGAGCAGGGCAAACATGGTCCTCCTGTGGACAAGGAAGGAATTCGTCAATCTCAATGCATGCCATGATGCTGGTGCCTGGGTTCCGGAACCGTTTGGATTTCACAAGAATATCCTGGTGATGCAGTATCTTGGAACGAGAGCAAAACCATCCCCGTCACTGAGAAAGGTTAAAACGCCTGAGATCTATTTTGAAGATATAATACACAACATGAGAAAGGTCTATCATGATGCGGGCATAGTGCACGCTGACCTCAGTGAATTCAACATACTTATTTACAGGAGAAAGCCATACTTCATCGATATGGGGCAGTCTGTATCCCAGGATCATCCTTCGTCAAAGGAATTTCTGGCCAGGGATATCAGGAACATGTGCAGTTTCTTTTCAAGGAACGGTTTTAACATCAGTGAGGAGGAACTCCTCAGGGAGGTAACCAATGGATGAGACCGCAATTGCAACGCTGAAGGTGCCGAGGGAAAGGATTGGCGCAATCATAGGAAAGGGTGGAGAAACAAAGAGGAGGCTTGAGGACCTTGGCCTGTCTGATCTCAGGATAGACAGTTCCACCGGTGAGGTAACAGTGATACAGAGGAATGATCCCATCAGATCAAGACAGGTGGTATCAGTGATTCAGGCAATAAGCAGGGGATTTTCTCCAGAAAGGGCAATATCTCTTCTGAATGATGATTTCTTCCTTCATGTCATATCACTGAAGGATTATGCTAAGCCCGGAAGCAGGCGTATGAACGAAATAAGGGCAAGGATCATTGGTAGCTCCGGAAAGACCCGGAGAATAATAGAAGACCTGACTGACACATACATATCCGTCTACGGAGATACCGTTTCCATAATAGGCGACTACGTGTCTCTGGAATACTCAGTGAGAGCCGTTTCCATGATACTCGGCGGAAGGAAGCACAGAACTGTCTATCAGTATCTGGAGAAATCCTCAAGGGAACTCAAATTCAGGAAGATAGAGGAGGGGTTCAAATAGTTCATATACAGGGCATAAAACATCAGATATCCATCTTTCCCATGCTGTAAATAATCAACCCAAAGCCTATGAAATCCAGTGTTACGGATAGCCAGCTGCTTATCTGGTGGTTCCCGATCTCTGCGCTTATGGTTGGAAACAGTGTGTAATAGAGAAATGTTAGTATTGAGATCATAAGAAGAGCGATGCCTGTGAAGAACATGCCCATCTCCTTCCTGTTCTCCCTGAGCAGCCTCCTGAATGTTCCCATGAAACTCTTATCCTCAGGCAGGGCCAACCACCCCCAGGAGAACGTATGCGAATATATAGAGCAGTAATGGAAACATCCATGTCCTGGTTGCGATCTTCTTGCCGGCCTTTCTGGCATCCATGAAGGAATACAGCATGAAGAAAAGTGATACAGTAACGATGATAATGGAAGCATAGAAAAGATCGTTCAGGTAGTCATAGTAATTGCCGAAGACAGGCGAGACCATTACTGACGGGTTTTCATGGTAAAGATCAGCTATGGGCTTTATTATGAGTCCGTACAGTATCAGGGGAATGGAGCCTATCATGTATATGATCATGGATGTGTAATATTTTTGAAGTGCACCGAATTTCATTTCCTGAACGCCTCCGAAGTCCTTATGAACATCAGTATAAGTATGGACAAGAGTATGAGCTCAACGAACAGCATGACCGCCCATATTGTTTCGTAACCGTTGGGGGCAAGGACAGCATAATACCACATGAGCACGGCCAGTATGAGTTGAACCAGTATGATTGGATATGCTACATTTTCAGTTTTCATCTTTGAAATCCCTCTTTGCAAACCTCATAGCGTAAACAGTTACCACAGAAACAAACGTCATTCCCCACCACATGGCCATGGTCAGTATCCTGGTCTGTGTAAGTCCGGGCTGCGAGTATCCCCAGAGTGCCATTATGGGAAGGGCAATGAGGAAAAACACGCCGAATACAGTGATCATGGGCCTTTCAAGAGCACCTTTCCCCCTGTATCGGTCGATGAATGGAATGAAGAGAAGTGCCAGAAGAAAGTATATCACCAGTGGGACTCCCCCAGTGGTCAGACCATAGCCAGCAAGATCCATAAGCTTGTAGACTGGCATTATGTACCAGTCAGGAAACGGTGTAAGGTGGTATTCCAGTGTTCCATATGCTGCAGGGAGCACCTGCATGAAGAACGCTGAAAATATCAAAATTATTGCTATGAAAACTATGGATGTGAAAACCATATAGGCAAGGTTGTATGGATACCACCTCACATACTTCTCTTCCGCCTGCGCATTCGCAGCACCCTTTGCATCATTCTCTCCGAGTTTGTAAGGGCCTGATTTCTCGAAGAGGAAGAAATGAACCATTGCAACAATGACAATGAGACCACCCACAAGGGCAACATGAAGTGCAAGCAAATGGCCAACAGTTGAAGGTATTGAACCATCGCCAATCAGAACAGCAATGAGCCAGTTGGACAGGGCAGGAAGCAGCCTTCCGATGACGCTCCTTTCTATGAGAAGTTCCATAACATGCAGTGCTGAAACACCAATATAACTCAAAGAAAGCAGATAGCCAAGAATGGCCTCGACGTACACCAGAAGAAACAGGAGGACTCCAAGGAGCCACTGGAGCCATCTGAATTTTCCCTTATACGCTCCAACGAAATAGTTCCTGAACATGTGAAAGTATAGGAGAACAATCATGGCATATGCCATGAAAAGATGAGATGTGAGGATCAGATGGCCAAGATAAACGTTGTTTATTATGCTCAGAGTGGAATTATACGGGTTGCCCTGCTCAAAATAGTAGAAAAGAAGGATACCGGAAAAACCCAGATACAGGAGAGAGGCAAGAAGGAACGAACCTGTCCAGTAATCGATCCTGAATTCTTTCTTTGTAACCGCACGTATGGAAACTGTGTATGATCCCGGTGGAGCCGGCTCTTCCTTCATTATGTCGGTGAGTGTATAGTTATTTTTTTCTTCAATGTCTGACATAAAATAACCTCAGTAATAATTCCCGGGCCAGGGCCCATTGCTGCTGGATACGATGGTAGCCCTGTAGATATTGTTGGTCACATCGTATAACGGTAGAGGTGTTCCCCCGGAAAGGTCCTCTTCCTCTACTTCTGATCCGTAAGTTTCACCGTTGGGTTGCCAGAGATGACCTCTGATCACGGCGTTGACAGGATTCATTCCCACAGCATAGATGTGCCCTTCACTGTCAGTTTCCAGCAGAACCTGTGGAAGCGAGTGATTTGCAGGGCTTGGTGCCGGGCCACTGTTGTAAAGATTATGCGGTCCTCTGGTGGGATCGTACTGGCTCCCATGGCACTTGCAGTAAAGAAGGCCATAAGTTGGCCAGTTGGAGCTGTTGTAGCCTATAAGCTGAGCCTCAAATGGAATATTCTTCGCAGGATTGTAGCTCACAAGAGGCACGACACAGCCTAGATGCTGGCAGATTCCGCTGTATGCCGTAATATCACCATTTGGACCGACACCTCCCGGAATCTTTATACCTCTCAATCTTACAAGGATGTTTGGCTCGTCCTGAAGCGGATAGTTGAATACCATTATTGGATAGGATGAGGTGTCTGTGTTGGCATAGGGGATCTGGGATACAGTGATGGGGGTTCCTGACGTGTCCGTGAGAATAGCCTTTGGATATGAGGACATCACAGGCTTGTTCCTCGTTGTTGGCACAAAAAACCTTTCAGCGGATAGGGACCCAAGGGAAAGAGCACCAATGGAAAGACCCAAAAGTTTCAAAAATTTCCTTTTTTCCTGGTTCGGAACTTCATTATCCTTATCGGTCATTATTAAGTCCCGGAAAAATAATATAATGGAATAAAAAGCTTTCACCTGATTTTTTAGGTTTTCCGACATATTAAAAGAAACATGGGCTGGGAATTTTTATATGATTCACTGCAATGTGGAGTTGAAGCGGGGTAGGGTAGTCTGGAAATCCCGACGGGCTCATAACCCGTAGATCAATGGTTCAAATCCATTCCCCGCTATCTGTGCAGAATTTTTTTCCTATGTCTGAAACAAGCTGGTTGAAATCAGATCTTCCTGTGGGCTCACCGACCATAATCCCATGATCTGCAAGGGTTTTCTTTGTGGGGTTTCCGATTGCAAATACCTTCTTACCCTGCACACTTTCAGGTGAATTGAACTTGAAAAATGATGTGACCTCCATTGAAGACGTGAATATTATTCCCTTGTTTTCTCTCCTTTCAAGCTGTTTTTTCATCTCAGGATTGTCCAGTGGCTCAACATTGTAACATACGACCTCATTAACTGAAAACCCATTTCTTTCAAGACCAGATTTGAGGGCAGGGTTGCCTTTTCCACTCCTGAATAGAAGCAGCATTGAACCGATTTTCCTGTGCTCCATTATAATTTCCAGCAGGCCATCAGTCTCTCTCCTCTCCGGAACAATAACCTCCATGCCCACTTTTCTCAAGGGCTCAGCAGTCTTATCACCTATGCAGTAAGCTGGGCCATGGAAGTCCAGAGCATGCCGTTCAGCCATCTCAAGGAAGATTGAAGATCCTGCGCTGCTGGTCAGAACGATGCCGTCATATCTCCAGGGGAAAACCTCGCTTTCAATTTCGCCATAAGGTCTCCTGATTATTTTCGTAACCGGAATGTTCAGAATATCAAAGCATGATCCGTGAACAGAACGTGCAAACTTCTCTTCTGGTCTTGTTGATATGATAAAAAGCCTACGGGAATACATATCCAAACTCATCAGGAATGCCATCGACAATTTTTTTCCTTATATCCTCCATGCCAGTGCAGTCGCTGAAATGAAAGTCGAAAAAACCTTTTCTGTTTATTCCATAAAACCTTGCCTTGATCTCACATGAGTGATCATTGCATCTTGCAAATATGCCGACCGGTGCGGAGCATCCCAGAGACAGCGATTCTGCCAGTTCCCTTTCAATGGCCATTTCCTTCTTCGTTCTCTCATGGTTGATCCTTGCAAGTTCTTCAGAAATACTTTCGCCCTTCTTTGAGACGACTGCAATTATGCCCTGGGATGCTGCTGGAACAATTGTATCAATGTCAAGTATCTCCATGTGACCACTGAAACCCATTCTTTTGAGCGCGGACGCAGCAACAACTATCCCATCATATTCGCCTGATTCCAGTTTCCTGATCCTGGTATCGATGTTCCCCCTTATATTGACCACCTTCAGATCATCCCTCATGTTTTCAATGGCCTTTGCCCTCCTCATGCTGGATGTCCCAATTACAGCTCCATCGGGAAGAGATTTCAATGTATATTTCGAAACTAGAGCATCCCTTGGGTCATCCCGTTCAAGAACTGCAGATATCTCCAGTTCTTCCGGAATTCTCGATGGAATATCCTTCGCTGAATGAACTGCCGCATCGATCTCGCCGCTGGCCACCTTCTCATTTATAAAATCAACAAACGCTCCATTTGAATTCATTCTGTAAAGTGGAGATTCGCGGTCCATGTCACCACTGCTCTCAATGATCTGTATACTTGTCTCAATACCGACGGAAGAGAGCGCATCCCTGACCATGTTTGTCTGAATCAAGGCAAGCTTGCTTCCCCTTGTACCAAGGATCATTTCAAACTCCTCAGAAAAGTTTTTATTGAGTCTCTCAGTGCATTAATATCCTCATCGCTGTGAGAAAAGCTCAGGAAATTTGTCTCAGTCTGGCTTGGTTCAACATATATGCCCCTTTCAAGCATGAATCTGAAGAATTTCATATACAGATCCCTGTCAGATCTCAGGATGGAGCTGTAGGATGATGCCTCCGGAGAAAAAAATAACTGAAACATTGTTCCGAAACTGTTAAAGGAATACCTTTTGCCTGAAGAGGTAATGTATGAAACAATGTCCTCTGAGATTTCCTCCACCATTCTATTCAGAAGATTGTAGTCTTTCTTCTTGAGCTCCTTCAGCGTTGCGAAGCCTGCTGCGCATGACACCGGGTTACCGGAGAATGTGCCTGCTACGTAAACTGGCCCTTCTGGTGAGATAATGTCCATGATCTCCTTTCTGCCTCCAAATGCCGACAGTGGAAAACCGCCACCCACGATCTTGCTGAGAACCGTAAGATCGGGTTTAACTCCCAGCATCTGGGAATAGGTCCCATATCTCATCCTGAATCCTGTTATCACCTCATCCATGATCAGGGGTATGTCGTTTTCACTACATATTTCCCTGAGAAATATCAGAAATTCTGGATCCGGAGGTATTACTCCCACATTGGCCATAACAGGCTCAATTATCACTGCACCAATCTCATAGCCTTTCTCCCTGATAATCCTCTCAACTCCCGTTCTATCACCGTATTCAGAGAGAATCACCGTAGAAGAAACCTCACCCGGAATTCCGGGAGAAGACGGTATAACAGAGCCATCAGAGTTCCTTACAAGGGAATAGTCATTGGCGCCATGGTAACAGCCGTTGAATTTCAAGACCTTTTTCCTTCCGCTGAAAGCCCTTGCAACCCTGAGTGAATGCAGTACTGCCTCCGAACCGGAGTTGGCAAACCGAATCTTTTCCATATGCGGTATTGCTTCTTTGATCTCTCTTGCCAGGTTTAATTCAGGCAGTGTCGGTGTGCCTGTGAGAACAGCATCATCAATCTGCCTTATCACCTCATCCCTCACAGCAGGATCTGAATGTCCGAGAATCATGGGACCAAATGCCAGGCAGTAATCTGTGAACCACCTTCCTGAAATATCCATTATCCTTGGTCCACGTGCTTTCTTGATAATGAGTGGGTGCGGATCATACCTCCTTACAGGAGAGTTGACTCCTCCAGGAAAAATTTCCTGAAAATCCATGAACATTTCCTCCTGACTTTTCATGGTATGTCATCTATCTCTGTGATATATGCTTCACCCATATTCTTCATGTTATTGATGATGCATGAAGTATTAATATGGCATAAATTTCCCTATGCCAGTGAAATGTTTGGCCGTATCTCATGAAGCAGCTGCCCGCACAATCTCCCTTCTTCTTGCAAGGCAATGCATAGACAAGAGATACAAGATCGATGATTATGGTGATAGAATACTGATTCCCCTGATCCAGGAAAACTGCCACAGTGATTCAAACCTGGTTGACTGCAAGCCCAGGCTGAGGGAGGGGATCAGGAACCCAATTGAAGAAATAAGGGACTATCTTCTGAGTCGTGGTATAGCTGAACATGAGATACCTGACAGATGGATCCGTTATGGCGACTGCATAATTGTGAGAACTGCATCAGAACATCAGGAGGAGATTGCCCATGCCTTCGAGATATTTCTGAAGGCTGCATCGGTGTACAGCATAGAAGGGAGAATTGCTGGGAAGTACCGTATTCCAAAATTAAGGCTCCTGTCTGGCCCGGGAGGTGACATTACTCATCGCGAGAATGGCATATATTATGTATTCAACCCGGAAAAGATCATGTTTTCACCGGGCAATGTGAACGAGAGGATAAGATACTCCAAGTTTGACCTTAAGGGAAAGACTGTTTTGGACATGTTCGCAGGCATAGGCTACTTTTCATTTCCTGTTGCAAAGTACACAGGTGCTTCGTTTATTACTGCTGTTGATATCAATCCGGTAGCAGTTTCATATCTGAAGAAGGGTATTGAAAGAAACGGCCTTGGTTGTGTTATAAAGGCAATAAATGCTGACAGTTCTTCATTGGATTTCAGGGAAGAATTTGATTTCATCATAATGGGGAATTTTGATTCACCACTTTATGCACTGAAGGCTCTGGACTACTGCGCCGCAGGGGGAACAATATCAATGCACCACCTGGTAAATTCCGGGGAAAGAAAGCATATAGATTCAGTAATAGAAAATATCTTTGGAAGAAGATACGAGGAGATTCAGATCATTGATACTCACAAGGTGAAGTCATACTCACCAAATATATTTCATTATTCAACCCTTCTCAGAAAAAAATGAATAATATCAGGCCGTGGTTCTTGCACCCTTTCTCGAAGCAATGGATCTCTTGACGGCAATCTTCCCAAACATCATCATTGTCCTCACAATTCCACCAGGTCCCTCAAGGCTGATGCTGGAATAATCATATGCCTTCCTTCCCTTTGTCTCCATGAATGCTCTGAATATTCTTTCAAGGTTTGAGAATGTCCTCTCGCTGATGGTGTTCACAAGTGACCTGATGAGTACATTATTTGTCCTTGAAGAAAGATACGGGAACATCTTCCTTGTTATGTTTATGTCATGTTTCCATGATATGTACAGGAGGGTCCAGTAAAGGTCAGGAAGCCTCTCAAGCTCCGGGAATGACTTTCCGCGGATCCTGCTGGTTGTTATTGGTATTACGGGAAGAGGAAATACCCATGCCCTAACGCCGCTGTCTATTATGTTCTCCACAAGTTTAATGCTCTCCTCAACATCTGCATTGGTCTCATCGTCAAAACCTATGGTCATGGTATATACGGGAGTTATATAGGCATCATTCATGATGCCGGCTGAATCTATTATTATGTCTCCCCATTCCTTAGGCTCCCAGGGAAAGGCCTTTCCCCTCATGTATTTGTCCAGTATCCTCACGCTTCCGCTTTCAAGGCCAACGACGGGAGATTCAGCCCTGTAGCGATAATATTCTGCAATGTTGCCGATGTCATATATTGTTTCAGGGCTTTCCCTCACTGCAGGCGCTGAAACATGGGGAAAATAAATCTCCTCCATGCCAAGGTCTTTGACGGTGGAGAACAGCTTCACGACCTCATCATGGTTTGTCCTCAGCTTCTTTGATCCATAGAGAAGTATATCATCTGTTATGAGATCAGTATGTCTCACTCCATGATCAAGGTTCAGCTGAATTTCCCTTGATATTGCGTCAAGTGGAATTGATCTGAATGTTTCTGGAGTAATGGAGCAGAACTGGCATCCCCTGGGGCATCCCCTTGTGACCTGGACTTCACCAAATCTGCTTGGCTTGATGATGGTAGGGATCTGATCCACCTTTGGATCCCTTCCCTTTGTTATCCTGGGGAAATCGTCTCCCTCAATCATCTTTCTGACGACATTCGGCATGTCTATCTCAGCCTCTCCATTGAAGATAGCGTCAACATAGTCAGGTTTTTTCAGACTGAACTGCCATACACCCGGACCTCCTGCTATGACCTTGAAACCGTACTTCTTTTTAAGGTCCCTTATGGTTTCAGATATCTCTGAAAAGAATTCAGCGTTCCAGGCGTCACCTCCCCCGAAAAGCATTGTAATCTTGGTGCTTACGGGACTGAAACCATACGGATCATGAACAGTCAGACCCACAACCTTGGTGTTTTCGCCTATTGTCCTGTATAGCTGTTCTGGAGGAGAAACTGCAACATCCTTTATACCGCTGGAATAAAGAATAGCCTCGACCTTTCTCAGTGCATAGGGTGCCAGAACGGCTTCCCCGTTTGAGTGTGCCTTCATCGGTGGTGTGAAAAGCTTATCCATCATTATCCGAGGAACAAGCCTGTATGGCATACATGCAACATACCCAAGAGCATTGTTCCCGGCATAGTCAGAAAAACTTCCACGATCGGCAGTGAGAACAACAGTGTACGACATAAATTACATAACAATGACATGAATATAACAGTTTTGATCCGTTATTTTATAGTTTATTCATTGAGGATTGCAAATCATTTTATGAAAATCTTTGGTATGTTGATCTCTGATAGTGCCACAGGTACCTTTATTCCAAAGGACTCTAACCTGTCAGGTTTTACTTCACCCAGCAATCCAACGTCCCTGCCACTTAGTGTCATCTTTGCGCTCCTTCCTTCCATGAGATCTTCTGAATCAAAGGGCGTGTAGGTGAGGTTAAAATTGCCTATCCTCCTGAAGAGATATTCTACTTGCCTCTTTATGGAGGAATATGCTGCTCCCGGCTGTGCAATGGAGATACATACATGGCTCTCCTGTTTTCCATGCAGCACCACTTCCCCAATTTCAAACACGTTCTGCGGATAGTTTCTGTTCCTATTTCTGGAGTAAAAGTCAAGTATTCCAAGAAGGAGGCGGTCTCTCATGACTGAGAAATCCTGGGATTTGGGATTCAAAATCCTCATATCACCTTGATATGTGGAAACTGAATAGAACGAGGACGGGACAAGAAAGAACGACATGATCTCCTGAAATCCTGCCCCTACCAGAATTCCCCTGAGCGTTTCTTCATGTGTACGGGAGATATTTCTCTCTGGCAGGTTTTTGAAGGCAAGCTCCTTCTCCTTAAGATTGTTAAAGCCGAAGGACTTCGCAATATCCTCCATGATATCAGCCTCACCCATCACATCGATCCTGTAACTGGGAACATTGATCTCGATGGAATCGGCATTATTCCGGACAATGTAACCCATTCGTTTCAGGTGAAAGGCAATTTCAGTACCCGACATATCTACATTGAGGAACTTCCTGACCCTTCCAGGCCTGATTTTTAACTTTAACATTCCCGGAAGGGCAAAATTCTTTGGATCGAGACCTTCAATCCGCGTGAAGAATGTCTTGTAACCAAGGCAGGAAAAGAAATGTTTCATGAGAAACATTGTATCATCAGTGGCCTTCATGTCAGTTCCGGTGATATCAACAAAGAATTTCTTCGTAGCTGGCTCAATGACTGATTTTATCCCGTTTATCACGGGAGGCATCGACAGTACATCTCCATCGGAGTCAAACATGAACGGTGCCTCACTTATATCGCCTATCAGCTTCCCGTACAAGGACCCCTTGCTGTGTCTTCTCAATATCTCTGAGGCTTTATTCTCCATTGAACCATCATAAGTTTCAAAAGAGATATCCTCTGTATTACCGGAATCGTAAATGACCGGCAGTTTTATTTTATCAAGATCATGGAGACCAATGGAGGATTTTTTCCTGTCTTTCCCCACTGATAGATGAATTTTTTCTTGAAAATCTATGAGTTCCTCCATATATTCACCTATCTCCCTGCCCTCAGCTATGAAGGAACGAACATAGGGACGGAGCCTTAAAGCTCCTGACTTAAGTATGATTCTTCCCTTCCATGCGGCTCTTTCCTGGGGGAATGCCGTGGAGGAAAAATACATCTCTGCGGAACGGACAAGTGTATTGAAGGAGAACAAATCGGCTCTGTCAGGATTGAGTTCTACCTTCAACTCCCCCTCAGATTGTTCAAAAGAATAGCCAATCACAGAGGAATAGGATTCAATCAGATCCAGACCCCTCTCAGAGTACCTCGATGTCAGGGATGACCTTTCAGACTTTATTACCACCATTTTTTTATTTCTATAGGTAAAAGATCAGATTGAGCCCGCCTTCTTTCTTGGTGGCCTCTCATCTCCCTCTGTAAGTTTTGCTATTTCTTTGTTGTACCTTCTGTATGAGTACTCCTTCAGAATTATTGCTATAAGATCATCAAGTGTGAGCTGCGGATCTTCATCCAGCCTTTCATTGACAAACTCTGAAATCTCCTTCCGGGTAAGATACTTGCCGCGATTCGAGCGGGGACCGTAATTCTTTTCAATAAGATCGTCCACAGCCCGCCTGATCAGATCTGATACACTCTCATATTGGTAAGCATCCACAAGCTCAGTAAGTTTCTCCATGGTCTCCTCTGAAATACGAACGGTTATTCTATACGGAACGGACATTAATATCAGCTCTTTAGCGTCTCTTGGTTAACTTCAATGTGGTCAACTGTCGGACACTACCACTTTACTAGAAAGGGGTATATGAATTTTCCTATTTTATTTTTGCTACTGCAGATTTGCTTCTTAATCATAGCAGAGTTTTGTTTCAAGATTAACTTTTCAATTTTCTATTTTCCCATAATGAGGAATGAAGACGGGCGAAGTGGTACAATATACTCAGGTTAAAATATTATAGGGGGAAGAGCATAGCCAATGAATGGAAGAGGATCCAAGGATCAAGAGATTCCAGAGGAAGATGGAGGTGGAACTCTCAGATCTGAACGCAACCCAGACAGGAAAAATACTGCCTGTCGACATTGAAAGGTTATCCAAAATAATCCTTGACGATTCTGACTTGATTAACTACCTTATGTCAGAGGATAACATCATAACAACCCTTGAGGAGATGACACTGAACAGGAAGCTTACGGCCGCGGATCTTGAAATGTTCACGAAGGGTATCGCTTCCGTTGCAGGAAAATCACTTTTTTTTGATTATCTCAGAGCACTAAGGAGTTTCTCCGACCGGGACTACGAAGGTTGCATAGATATTATTACGGGACGCAGTGATTTTCTAAATTATCCTCAGTGCAGGAATTTGCTGAAGCTTTCCTGTCATGAGGCGGGAAGTTACACGAAAGCTGCGTTTTACCTGGCATCCTCAGGAGTTTATGACGAATTGATTTTTGAAGGTTTTAAGAAGGAACACCCAGACGACAAGACCCTGGATGATTTTTATGATACAATATCAAAACAGAAGAATACAAATGACATTTGTTCGTTATATAGAATTCTCTCGGATTTGAGAAGATCGGATAGAATTCTCATGGAGCTTTGCAGATGCTACCTTGAAGTGGGTGACAATGAAAAATCAAAACAGATTATACCGAAAATCAATTTCGAGGATTTCAGTGAGAGAAACAGCTTCAAGGATTTTATAACGATTGCACTGAAGTCAGAGCAGTATAACCAGGCATACAGAGCATCTAAGATTGCAACAGGTTTGTACCCGGACGATCGGAGGATAATGCTCCTCTACGCAGATTCACTCAATGGTGTGGGAAGAACTGACGAGGCGGTGGAATACGTGGAGCAGATGCTGAAAAAATACCCTGACTTCACTGACGCAATCAAATACCTGATCGATCTCTTTTACAGTAAGGGTGACTATGCAAATTTCCTGAGGTATTCCGCCACAATAAAGGATTCCCTGGTTCAGGATGTACAGTGGAGAATAAAGATCATAAATGCAGAGATCAATCAGTCTGATTTCGACAATGCAAAGAGAGATATCATAAGTGCAGAAAATGCCTATCCCAGCAACCCTGAAATACTAAGCCTAAAGCTTGACTTTCAGATGCTTATTAACGATGCCAATGGCGCTTTTACCACTGCAAGGGAAATATTCCGAATGGACAGGAATGACAGAAGGGCAAGGGATTTTCTATTCTATGAACTGTTCAGCAAGCAGGATTATGAGGAGCTTCTTAGGGACATTGAAGAATTTGGCAGGGATGACGATTACCTTCACTTGAAGATCGCGTCACTTATCTACATGGGAAGAATAAATGATGCCATAACGGCAGGCAGAAGGGACAAAAGTATCTTTCAGGACGATGTTGTCCTCGACTCCATTTTCTTCACGGTCAGGGATGATAGTTCAATCAAATCAATAGTTGAAGTTTCCGGTGACGACTCTGGCCTTCTTTCGGTGGTCATCAAGAGCATCCGGGGCTCCAGGATAGTCTGGAGGGAGGAACTGTGGAATTCCGTTATATCCAGTAACTCCGTAGCAATAGCATGGATAGCGTCAAAATCCACTGTTAATTTCAGGGACGGAGTAAGACCGGATGTCCTTACAAGCTTTGTGTCAAAGCAGGCATTCAATGTTGTGAACAACCTTGTGGATGCAATCTTTCTCATCTACAGCGGTAAATTCAGCGAAGATATGAAGGATTCCAGGAAGTTCATGTATCCAATTACTGAGGCACTTCTCGAAACCGGCAATACTGAACTTGCAGAGAAAAAGCTGCAAGAAGCTTATGACCCAAGAAATCCGGATCCATTTTTTTATTACATGGATGCATATGTTCTCTTCAGGGAAGGAAATTATTCACAGTCCTTGAAGATGCTGTCCAGGGCTCTTGAAAATCTCTCAAATTCATCATTCCTTATCCTTAAGATAAGAAATTTTCTCAAGCTTGATGACCTGGATTCCGCATTGGAAACCGTGGATAACGTGGATGCACTTGATGCCATAGGTTCTCTGTGTTACTCAGATCTTTACAATTACATTGAGGAAAAGAAAGAACCGGCAATAAGAAATAGAATCATTGAAAAAATGAAATCGCTCGGAGTGAAGAACATATGGATAGAGCGCATGGAAAGGGATAAGTATTCAGAGGAAAAAAATTACGATGACGCAGTTAGGGTTTCCAGAATAATTGTTATGAGTAAGTCGAAAACTGCTGGTGATGTCCTGACTCACGCTGAAATCCTGAAGGCGTCTTCCAAGGACAATGAAAGGCTTCAGTTTTTGGAATCAGTTGAGAAGGAAACATCAGATTTCAAGATAGACATCTGGATAGCCGATTCCAAATACCTCAGAAAGGAATACAAGGAAGCCGTTGAATATTACAGGAAGGCCATAGAAAAAGGCTGTCAAATTCAAGAGATCATAAATTATCCTGACGCTCTCATAGCAGGAGGCTTTTATTATGAGGCTGAGGCTGTTATCCGGTCACTCCCAGATCCAGTTCTTTATCTCGTTAAGCTGTACCACAGCACGAGCAGAATCGATGATTTGGTAATCCTACTATCATCACTTGAATACGAGAAGAGATCGGAGATAGAAGCCTTCCAGTATGCCTCTGAAGCACTCTGGGTAAACAGAAAGGTCAGGGACACACTGGTAAACATATTTTACCACACCGAAAATCCCACGCTGGGTAAGATCATATCCCAGAGGCTCCTGGAATCGAGGGACCTCATTAGCGCCGAAAAAATTATGAGAGCCTTGATGAAGGCCTATCCAAAGGACATTGACAATATGAGATCACTTGCGTCCCTTCTGTACGAGACGAACCATCCAATTGAGGCATTAAACCTGCTTGGTAAGGCTGTTAAAGCCGCATCCGACTCGGATCAGAGATCTTCCGCCCTTGATCTCATGGCGCAGATAATGTATGAAACTGGTGATTTCAACGGTCTCAAAAAACTCTATTCGGGAAACACAAAAATGCTGAACCAGAAAAACCTTCAGTGGATCATACGGAGCCTCATCGAAACCTATGAGTTCGACCAGGCGGATCAGCTTATGGGGCAGTTTCATGGAAACATCCTCCCGGACGATGTTTTCAAGGAACTTGTGGAGGAGATGAACACAAAGAAGGAGTTTCTCAGGCTACAGAGCTACGCTGCAAAAATATTTGACGTTGAGTACAAACTCGGGAAGGTTCTTACAGCAGATGAGATAGTTTATCAGGCTGATATCCCGCTGAATGTTGTTGAAGAGGTATACCATTTCATTGACAGCGAGTCTTATTATATCGAAGAGGATGAGCCTTCCTACGAAATAATCACGCGGGACCTTTTCAAGAGGATTGTCAGGAAAACAAACATAGATAATATCATATATGTAAAGATTAACATAATATATCACAATTTACCAAGGAAGGACGTGATTCTTGCGAAGAACATATACATATACATAAAAAAATGCCTCAGGAAGAGAAGATCACCATTACTCAACGACAAGAGAATAAATTCACTGCTAAAGTCTGCCCTGAAAATGAATCTAAGGAGAGAGCCACTTGAGGTTGCATATAATCTCAACATTGGGATGGATGAAGCAATGGATGTCATCACACTGATTGAATACGTCAGAAACCTGGACGGATAGATGTATTATCAGAGAGGAATTTCACAGCAGGAATTCCGTGACCTTGGAATCTCCATTCTTGTGTATACCATTGCATTCACCATATGGTCATACAGAGTGGACGAACTTCCTGGAGTACCCACCTACCTTGTTGTTGTTTCCTCCTTCCTTGTTGCAATATTTGCTTTCCTTCTTCATGAGTTTGCACACAGGTATTTTGCCAGGAGTTATGGTGGGCTTGCTGAATTCAGGATGTGGCCCATTGGAGCCTTTCTAGCCCTGGTCACTGCAGCTATTGGCTTTCTCTTTGCAGCTGTGGGCGCTGTTTACATACAGGGCATCTACGATAAGGATAAGGTAGGAAAGCTTTCCCTTGCGGGACCGGCAACAAATATTGTAATTGGCCTTATATTCTACGGACTTAGTCTTGTTTATGACGCAGGATCGGCTTTCCTAATTCTGAGGTTCGTTGCAACAATTAATTTTTACATAGGATTTTTCAATCTTCTTCCAATACCTCCACTGGATGGCTATAAGGTATTTATCTGGAGCAAGGAATACTATATCATTGCAATTGCATTATCACTGCTTTTCCTGATAATACTTTAATGTCCGTGTGATCTATATTCACAGCATGAGTTGGAGAAAATCCATCCAGATTTCACGCGCGTATGAACAACGGTGATTTGCCATATTTATCTTATTTTTAAAATTCAGGCGCTGTAGGGGAGATCACCCACCACGTTTGCAATGCGAGATTTTTTTCCTCCTTGTACGAAGAATAATGTTCCGTGACAGGATAATAATAATTGCCGGATCAGCTTTTTATACGGCAATTCCATTATGCTGGACTGGGACTGAAAGATGTATGAGTTAGAAGAAAGCAGATACGACAGGATCATGGATTTCTTCAGGAGAAGTCCAGAGATACCAATCATTGCTATCCTAGTATCGTTATACATCTTGCTGGGCAATCTGTATGCTTATCCTGTCACACTGGTTGGAGCCTTCAAGGGCGCATTTTTCCCCACGTCTGGAGGAAGCGACCCTTACTACAACTGGAGGGCAATTGAGTACACCATAATAAACCACCACTGGCTTTACTATGATAATGCCATAAATTATCCTCTGGGAACGGGAAATCCTAGAACACCGTACTTTCACTTCCTGATAATAATGGTTGCATACATTACATCCCCATTTGTGCATGTTCTTACGGGAGCAGAAATAGGGCTCCTGGAAATAGATGCAGTGTTTGGAGGGCTGCTCATAATTCCCGTCTATCTCATGGGAAAGGAATTATTCGGAAAGAGAGCCGGCCTTATCGGTGCTGTAATATACACCCTCATACCAAGCAACCTTACATCCGGCATACTTTCAGACGGAAGGATGCATACCCCTGAGCTGATATTCGCATTCTTCACCATATACTTTTTCCAGATGGCACTTAACAAGGTTAATAAGACCAGGATAATAGAAAACCTCACGGATTTAAGATCGTATGTTTCTTCTATAAAACGATTCATTGGATCAAACATGCTGAGCGTCATTTACATACTTCTTGCGGGCACCTCAATGGCGGCCCTTATGCTTGCATGGCAGGGTTATGCCTACATAGAAGCCATAATTGTAATTTACATTTTCATCCAGTACATTTTCAATATTCTGACAAGAAAACCATCGGGCTATCTTTTCCTGTTCAGCATACTCTTCATGTTAATAGCATTCGGAATAGGTTCCTACTATTATGTGGGAATAGGGGATGCAAGATCATGGCTCTATAATGAGATTTACCTCGGAATAGTCACCGTCGCTTTTGGTTTTCTTGTAACTGCTGTATCAAGGAGACCATGGCTTGTGTCAATATCCATAATAGCCATTATTTCGGTGCTGGGTTTCGCTGCAATTGATATCCTGAAGCATGGTCTCATTACATACCTGATATCCGGTGCCGGATACTTTGTTAAGACAAGAGTATACAGTACCATAGCAGAAGCAGCGGCTCCCCCACTTGGGCAGTACATAGGTGGATTTGGGGCAGCTGAATTCATCATAGGTATAAGCGGCCTTGCTTACATCCTGTATTATTTCGCCAAGAACAGAAAAGATTCCATATTTTTCATGTTCATCTTCTCCATCATTTCAATTTACATGAGCTTTGCTGCTGCCAGATTCAACATTACAGCAGCACCTGTATATGCCATCCTAGGGGCGGGTCTTCTTGTATACCTCGCAGACGTTGTAAGGTTATATGAAATCAAGAATAGGAGAGCAACAGAGCAGATGGGTATTAAAAAGTCCATCAAGGGTAATATCAAACCTATCCACGTGTTCTTCGTTGTTCTGATTGTGCTTGCACTTCTAATTCCTTCGGGCTTCACCATGGTTGATGCAGCAGTACCCGCTAATAATGCGGCTTCACTGAATAACCAGATTTATAACTCACTTCCTTCGTTTCTCCGGCCTTCAAACTATTCTTCATCCAGTGACAATTTTGTCGGATCGTACGGTGTTGGAATAATCAATTCCAGTTATCCCCTGAGCCAGGCCTTTGAATGGCTTGCAACGCAGAATACAAACGTTCCGCTCTGCCAGAGACCCGCTTTCGTTTCATGGTGGGATTATGGCTTCGAGGAAGTTATACAGGGAAAACACCCTTCGGTTGCTGATGACTTCCAGCAGGGTTATCAGGTTGCTGGACAGGTTCTTCTTTCCCAGAATGAGAGCCAGATAATAGGCCTATTCCTTGCCAGAGAAGTCCAGGGTTCCTATGAAAAGAACAATTCCAGGATCACGCCGGCACTCTTCAACACATTGGCCACATATCTTGGCTCAAAAGAAGCAAAGAATATAGAATCATATATACAGGATCCATCAAAATATTCTTACATTGTTCTAAGTGACCCAAGTGTGTATGGTAATTATTCATCGGTGATAGGACCGCAAAACACATATTTCGCTCTTGTTGCCGGGCAACTGGCAGAAGATTATCCCCTATCCACCATTGTAAATGCCTATCAGGCCGTATCCTCTCTGACAGGATCATTCATCCAGTACATTGGCGTAACAGCTGCAGGAAGCAGCTCCCTTTTCCCTTATTCAGGAAATGATACTGGCATCTTCTACGCTCCTTCCTATCTATCAGATCACTCTACATATACATATGAGGGCGAAGTTGTTCCATACGAATTCTACAACATCATTGCGGAAACCTCCAACGCCACATATCCTTTGAAGGATCTTCCCACCGGCGCTTCTGTCACAGGTTACCAGATCCAGTATACTCCGGAATTCTACAACACAACGATTTACAGAGCGGTCATTGGGTATCCACCAAGTGCTGTTGGCCAGACGGGTGGCATACCAGGCATCGATTACGACCAGAGCAACCTTTCCGCCATGCCTGCATGGAACATGAGCAACTTCATCGTTGAATATTATCCAGTTCTTTATAATCCCTATAAGGATTACAAGGCTCATATCAGCGATTTTCGTATAATTTCCCTTCAGCAGGGCTATAAATATGCAACTGAGAAGAACGGAACTGTGTTCATGTTCTCCCCGATGAGCGAGTTGGTAACAGATTCAAATCCCATACTAGCTTACTATCCCGGCGCCACGGTAACCGGAAGAGTTACAACATCAACCGGTGCTCCCGTTTCAGGCGTGCTCGTTACCATATACGATCAGTATGGCATACCGCATGAATATGTGAGAACCAACCGCCAGGGCTATTACAACCTCACAGCTCTCCCTGGAAATGATACCGTATTAATATCCGAAGGCAAAATGTCACCATTATATCTTGCAGGAAGTAACGTGCTTGACTCATTCAAGGTAAATGTCACGCAGAATGAGGCAAACCGCATACCAACGTCTTACAATGCAACAACTGACCTTCCTGATTATTACTTTGTAAGGAATTATGTCTTGAAGAATACCACACTTTCAGGTTCTGTTGAAATTAAGAGACAGACGTCTCTGAATGAAACAGCAACCACTGGCTTCAACCTTTCGTACATAACAAAGGGATACGTTCAGTTCACAAATTCCACTTATGGTTACGTGAAAAATGTAACAATTTCCGATGGGAACTACACCATTAGCGGCCTCCCTCCCTATAACTACTCAATTTCAGTTATAAGCAACGGCGTCACCTATGAAAATGTTTCATCCTATGATGTGGGAACGTCCAACGCAACATATAATGTGGATGTTAATATGGACACCATATTTGCTCTAACATATTCTTCTGTTTATCCCCTAACTCACTATAGGGTGGTGGCAACATCATCTTCCAATACGTATACATCGTATTCCAATTCCACTGGTACTGCCACCATATGGGTGGTTCCCGGTAACTATACTGTTCGTGGAGACTCCAATGGCTCAATAAGTACTTTCACAAATGTTTCGTTCCCCTCCTGGGGCTTAAATTACACGGTGAGCCCAACTCCTGTGTTATCTGCAAACGTATCAGGCCTCGTCAAAGGTACCGGTTCTACTGTTAATATATCATTCTTCCACGACGGGCAGATAAGGAAGGATTCACTCACTGCACGTTCTGTTAACGGGAGCTATGATGCGATAATTCCTGTTGGAACATACACTATTTATGCATACGGTGGAGGAAAAGCATACCTGAAAACAGTTGTCGTGAACAGCGACATGAATCTAACGATCTACATGAACAATTCATACGACCTGAATTTGACCTCATCCATTAAAGGGATAGCGAACTACACCGCAACCTACGAGGTTCTATCGCCAGGGGGATATCTCTCATATTACGGCCTTAATTCATCCTTGGCAAATTACCATAATTTTGCTCTTCCTGAGGGACAATATGAGTTTGCAGTTTGGGCAGTGAGCGACGGGAACGATTATTCTGGGACTTCATCCGCATACGTATCCTCATCAAGGTCATTGAATGTACCAATGACCTTTGAGAGTAATCTTACTGCCTGTTTGTTTGACTCCTCGAAGGGTTCCAGCTACGGTGGTTCCACATATATCTCACATGGAATAGCGATCCTTTATTATGCCGGTTACCCCATATACTTCACAAATGTTTCAGGGAGTGGCCTTGCATATCTCCACTACAAAGTAACATATCCATCGATGCTCTCACTTGAACTTGAGCATTCCGGTTTCGCTTCAGGTCTTGTCAATGTGAATTCATCCACAGTTCAGGTTGGCTTGAATCCATTAACGGTTAACTTCACGGTTCTTCTGGGAAACGGAGTGAAAGGGACATTCCTTCTGGACGGAGCAACGCCCTATGTTATAACGGTCTCAAATGGAATTGGAACCGCATCTGTACTCCCAGGGGTGTATGGTATTAGTGCCGCCTCCCCATATGAAGAGCTCAATCTCACGGCATCGGTACTAACAGTACCAGTTTCGCAGAATTTCTCTTATGTTTCCACATACACAACACATTACAATGTTACATCCAGTTCTGTGTTCGAACTATTCAACAGTGAGGGAAAGTTGGTTGATCCCAGATATATTTCAGCGGGAACTTACACATTCTACTCCTTCAGAAATGGTCTGGTAAATATTTCAAGCATTTCGGTGAACGCCAATGTTAACGTAACGCCGACATTTTACAGTGGATTCTCTGTGACTCTTACAAACAGCCTTGGAAATCCCGGCGGTTATTATCTTGTCACCAGTGGGGATCTCACTGTGAACACCACCGGAACCCTCATACTTCCAGAAGGAACTTACACCATATCATATTTCGGAAGGTCCGAAACTGGTGGAGTGGACAGAAGCATCCATGGAACAACGTCCCTCTATGTGAGTACTGGCATTGCAGTGAGCGTTCCAGTTACATCCAGAGATGTTTATTCACAAATAGATGGTTACATACATGGGTCTTCAGTTGCAAATATATTTGTATACAATCAGAAAGGTGTTGTGGTCAATTCCACAGTATCTGGCAGGAATGGTTATTACAGCCTGGGTCTCTTCGGCGGAAACTATACGCTCTATTACATCAATTCCAACAGTTCAAAGGTATATCTCAGGTCATACATATTCTCTCCATTTTCGTCATACAGTGATGTCAATGCTACTCTCTCTACCTCAAACAAGGTATATCTTTACACCTCAGTAAATGGAATTCCAATATTCCTGAACGTTACCATTATAGCAAGCCATATCGATCTTAGCTACAACTCATCCAACGGTTATGTCATGCTGCCTTCAGCAGTATATGCTTTCTCTGCTTCACAGAACGAGACATTTGTAAATTACACCGGATCAACGCTGTATGTATCATATGCTGCAGGAGAAACGGCCTATGTTTCCGGTACAACATACATAAACCTGAACCTGGAAAGACACAACATTTACGACTTCAACCTCACACAGATTAACAAAACGGCATCTGCATATCCACTGACCAATGTAACATATGAATTTACACTGAGAAACACAGGTAATACAAATGTTACAGTAAAGCTTTATACCGGCAATTTAACCTGGAACATGACCTTCCAGCAGAAAAAGCTCACGCTTCTATCAGGCCAGATGATGTATGATAATGTTACGGTAACGGTGCCACTTTCAGCTCCAGCCGGGCTCAACACTGTACCCGTAAGGGTAAACTACAGCGGCGGAAATTTCACAGGCGATGTTAAAATAAGCGTATTGAAGAAATTCGGCTATGTGATAAAACCTGTTTCCAGCTATCTGGTTGGCTATTCCATCACAAATTCAACTAACCTTTCACTCATGCACCTCACCGAGGTGGCCATACCCAACGGAACTGCCTTCATGATGCCACTAAATTTCACAAACACAGGAAATGCGCCGGAGAATATTACCCTTGAACTGAACACAACTGTCATTTCCAGTTATGGCTGGAATGTCTCCCTTGTGCATGGAGGAAAGGCAGTTAGTAGTCTTTACCTGGGATTTAATTCCACAGAAACAGTTTATGCTGTCATTACCCCCAACGGATCCGACACATCACATCTGAAGGGAGGATACTTTGATGTTAGCACGGTTGGACCATCCGGAACAAAGAACTACGAGGTTATAATGACGCCTTTCTATACACCTTCACTTCACGTGACACCATATCCAACGGGCAATCAGATAATCAGCAATTATACAGGTAACCCGACAACAACACTCATAACAGGACTTATCATAATAGTGGTTGCTGTTTTGGCTGGTTTGATACTTGCGGCAAGCAGATCAAGGAGAAACAACAGATGAAAGCTTTTGTAATCTCTATTCTCATAGTACTGTTTTCGATGTCACTTGTTCCAGCGATATCAGTGGCAACTGCGCCGTCTCCAGCTGTATTCAGTGCTTCCGCTGTCTATCCTTCAGATGTGTATACCGGTGAAAGCTTTCAGATTTATATCAATGCCACCTACGGTTTCACAAACTATTCGGTTGGATTGATATTTTCTGCGGATAACCTCTCAGGCATTTCGCCCGGTGCATTTGATCACCTTAATAATGCAAGCAATCCATATTTTGTGATCGATGTAACTGCGCCGTCTTCACAGGAATCGCTAACTATATACGTATCGGTGTTTGCACAGGGCTATTATGGAAACGTCTCTCATTACATGACACTTCACATTAATGTTTACCGGCCCATGATACTGACAGCAATGGTCACAAACCCGACTGCATCCGCCATGTATAATGTAACTGTAACATTCTACCTGGATTCTTTTGAAATTGATAGCTCTGTGATCAAGTCAATTGCCCCCCATCAAACAAAGATCGTCAACGAGACCATTGTCAGACCAATCTTCATGAAGAAGGGATACAACACACTCACAGTAAAGGTGAGCAATTCCGCAGCCCTCATCAACAATGCAGCATCCTACAGCACGAAATTCTATTATGGGAAGCCACCCAACTACACATGGATCTACTATGTTGCTGCAGCCGTACTCATTTTCATGGTGGTAATGGTGATCGCAGCAGGAAGAAGAAGCTCAAAGCTTGGACCCAAATGGAAGAAATAGATTAAGTGAGGAATTTCCTTATTGTCACGAATTCCCTTTCAAATATTTCCTTCCTCTTCAGACCAGCGAAGTTTACTGTCCTGTAGCTGCTGTCTTCTGATCTGGCAATTCTTGCTGCAGAAAGGGCATTGTTGTGAAGGTTGTGTGGAAAGCTCGTATTGCTCTCGTCCACGATCTTGACCGGTATTCTCATGACAAGGAGTTCCCGCTCAATGATCTTCCTGTTGGGAAGATCGCCATCGCCGAGCCGGACAACACACTCCTTATAATCATAATCAGACATGATTGTGGATAGCACCCTTGATATCCTGTGCGGATCGACAATCTCGAAGGCTTCAAGGAGAACACTGTCACCCATAACCGCGACGCCCGGTCTGGGCCCCGGATCTATGCCTATGACAATTTTGCTGAACTGGCTCTTGCCCATAACTCTCGGGAAAACCTTCCTCATGACACCCAGGGGATCATTACCCCTGATCTGAAGAGCCCCCGCATCCGGGTCCCCAAGTGCACTGATAATTATCTGTGCATGTGTTTCCTGTGATGCGGATGTTAACTCCTCAAATGGCACATTCATCCTCTTAAGTAGCTGCACTATATTATGATAAAACAGAAAATTTGACGTGAAAACGCCAAGCTTTGGCATCTTATACTCCATATATCTGTATTCTAAAAACCTTATCCATGGCAGATCACCGTGGCAATCAGAAGCCCCCCCATGTCTCCTTCAGGATCCTGTTGACAGCCTCAATGAAAACCTTCTCCTTTCCTTTGGGAATAACTGCGCCGGCTGCTATATCATGTCCTCCCCCACTCCCTCCGACCTCTTCAGACGCATTCTTCATGACGGTTGAAAGGTTGAGGCCTTTCTGAATCATCCTCCTTGTCCCCCTTGAGGATACGTGGGTGTTTTCGGTGGAGACGTTAAAACCAACCAGGGGTTTGTTCTGTGGTGCCAAATAAAGCATCAGTGTTCCTGCAATGGAACCGGCCATCTCTGACTCCGGTGCATAAAAATAATTAACATGTGACAGTGAATAGAGCTGGTTTGCTGACCTGTAACAATAATCTATCAGCCTTGTCTTGAAGATTTTCCAGTTGTCCAGCATCTCAGCTCGCACACTTTTATCTCCCAGGAAATATTGCATGACCACACCGTTTGAATCAAGCCTTGTATTTCCATCGATGATACTGCTTAACTCCTTGGAGTTAAAATCCATTCCTGGGAAATTAAGAACGTCAGCTTCCATTGTCTTGAGTGCCTCAATACCAACCTCCTGTGAGATAAGTGCCTTTGCCAGCCTTTTTCCGAGGATTCTCTTCTCGTTCTCAGAGAGATCCGCCGGTTTCTTGGCAGGATCGATATTGAGCTCCTTCAGAAGTAGCGAGCTGTTCTCCTGATTCCCTGTGATTCCCTTATAAAATGGATCTGTGGAATAGACAAGCGCATTGATGATGGAATCACCCTCAAGATTCAGAGTATGGTTTTCTCTGTATCTAGAAACAAAGAGATCCCTGAGTGATCTATTCAACCCGGTGAGGCCGCCAAGGTCCTGCCTGTCTGCAAGAATTCCGGACATGAGAAAAGGGAAGAGATCTGCGTTGTTGCCATCAAGCTCAAGGGCCATCATGAACGCCATTGTGGCACCGCATGCATCTCTGGTTCCATCAATACCGTATTTTCTGACGTTTATATTCAGGGCCTTTGTGCCGCTGTCAGAATAGAAATGATGGTCAAGAACGATTATGTTATCCGTCCTGTCAAGAAACCTGAGCTGATCTGAACCTGCATCGGAAATGATAATGAGAGAGCTTTCATGATCAATCAGTGCATTGAATGAAGGGCCGTCAAGTGCCTTAACAAAACTCAGATGAAATTTTATTCCAAGCCGCTTCAGTGCATTTGTAAGTATAATTGCTGCACTCGTGCCGTCACCATCATAATGGCAAAGGAGACGCACCTGTTCGTTCTCATGGATAAGATCCGACGCCTTTTTCAAATCTGCCTGAAATTCGTCGGAGATCAGGCCATTGAAATCCATTACAGTGCTTTCTCTACGTTCCATTCTGCAGGAAGCCTTCCCTCTCGTTTATAATATTTAACAAGTCTAAGGATTTTAGCCATTATAAGGGATCTACCCCTGCTGTTGCTCATATCGTTCTTGTTAAGAGCCATGTGCTTTGTAACGTTTTTGTACCTCTTTATGAGATTTGCAAGATCTTCTGGAATATCGTCAGTGATACCCTTCTCAGTGAGAATCTGGCCTATCTTCTTTCCCACAATGCTCTTTGTTGAAGGAATTGCGTGCTGATCCCTGAGTTTGATTCCTATAACGGAGTTGGGGACCTTCTCTGATTTCATCTGCACCACAAGATCTATAATCTCGGAGTCGGACAATGTAATCCACTCGTGCCTTCCCGTATCGTATATCTTATGGGATCCAGATTTTCCCCTCTTCCTTGTGTGCATTCTGGCCATATGCTAACCTTCATGGTTCATGTTATTCATATTAATTACATTTTCTTCAATGTGACGCTGCCAAAAATTAATTGATCTTTTATTCATAATATGGCTCTCAATCTTGCGAATCAGTTACAGACACTTTCACTTCCTTATCTAAACGCATTTTTAATCAATAAATGTCATTAGCAGGAAAGTATTTTATCAACTGAAAACCAACAGATCTTCAATGTCAGTTCACTGAAATGGTAATCTTCATTGGTATCTAGAGACCCACATACGTTTCATATGCAGCAATTATCTCTCCTGCAACTGTCCATATTGTCAGTTCCTGGTCAAATATTGACACTCTCCTGCCAATATGTGAAAGATCAGAAATATAATCCCCTGATGTAAATCCCCCAATGACAAATGTCTGATCCCTTGCTTCAACGAGATTGTTTCTTGAAACATGTTCTCCGGAAGGCCACATCACGGTTACTTTTCCACTTCCATAAGACTTGATAGATTCAATGGCAGATTTTTTCTCCGTACTGAAAAGCACATCTTCACCAGATCTGATTTCACCAAGTTCGAAGAGCTGTTCCATGAGACCTGCAAACCTGTTGTATGATTTGGGTATCCTGGTCTCTGGGTTTACCTTAATGAGAATGTCGTTTCTTGTGTGAATAAATACGGACAGCTCACCAAGAATATTGATTATGGAGCTATTTAGCACGTTGAGAAGAATATGGAAAATGTCTGGCCTGCCCCTTCTTTTTGAAGAACTGGGAAAATATGCGTCAATTGAACGGTGGAGGAGGCTGGAATCAAGAAGCAGGTTACCAGGTTTCTTTTTTCTTTTTTTGGAGAGTTGCGTAACTGCGTCATCCTTCCACATTTCCTCCGGGATGGTTTCAAGCTCGGAATCCACAAAGAAAAGCGTCAGCATGATACATCATTGCGATGAGTCAGATATTTTTGTTCCTGAGAAGCCACAGAAGCAGAGCCTTCTCGGTGTGCAGCCTGTTCTCTGCCTGCTGAAATACGTAGCTGTTCGGTCCATCTATTATTTCCTCTGAAACCTCGAGTCCCCGGTGGGCAGGAAGGCAGTGAAGAAACATATAATCCTTTCTTGCCCTTGCAATCAGCTGCCTGTTGACCTGAAAGCCCTCAAAGTACCTCTCCTTCCTTTCCTTTCTGTCTTCCTCACCCATGGAAACCCACACATCCGTATATATAACATCGGCACCGTTCATATCATTCGCAGGATCATGGGATATGGTAAGAACCGCATTCTTTTCCCTGGCCATCTCCTTTGCCATCATGAAGATTGTTGGGTCAGGGCCAAAATCCTGCGGTGTGCTTGCTATCATGTTGATCCCGAGTATTGCGCATGCGTAAAGGAGAGAATTTGTAACGTTATTTCCGTCGCCAACATATACAAGCTTGAGGCCAGATAGTTTCCCCTTGACCTCCTTTATGGTCATGAAATCGGCAAGCATCTGAACCGGATGCTCAATGTCATCAAGTGCGTTGATGACCGGAACCGTACTGTTCCTTGCCAGAGTTACCATATTATGGTGCTTGAAGGCCCTGTAGGCAATAACATCCACGAAAGATGATAATACCCTGGCAGTATCCTCAATCGTCTCACCTCTGCCCAGCTGCATGTCGGAAGGGTTAAGGACAATGGAGTGACCGCCAAGCTGGTCCATGGCAACCTGGAAAGAAACCCTTGTTCTCGTACTTGGTTTCTCAAAAATCATGGCAAGGGTTTTATTGTCAGCCTCAGGATATCTCCTGTATCTTTCTTTCTTGAGATCAATGGCCAGATCAATGATCTTCTCAAAGTCCTGCTGCATGTCCCTTACAGAAAGAATATCCTTACCCATGCGCTTCACCCCAGATACTTTGGAACATCGTCCGGGTAGTCTGCGACCTTGACACCAACGGAATTGAATGCCTTTATCTTTGACTCTGCTGTTCCAACACCTTTCTCTATTATGGCGCCCGCATGGCCCATTCTTTTTCCAGGAGGCGCACTCCTCCCTGTTATGTAGGCAACGACCTTCTTCTTCACATGGTCCCGTATGTATTCGGCCGCCTTTTCCTCATTGCTCCCTCCTATTTCCCCGACAAGTACAATTCTCTTGGTATCCGGATCGTTCTCGAAGACCTTGAGAACATCTACGAATGTGAGACCAACAACAGGATCTCCACCAAGACCAACAACAGTGCTCTCACCGTAGCCGGCCCTTGTTATGGAATCCACTATTTCGTAAGTTAGGGTACCGCTTCTGGATGCAACGGCAACGTCTCCCTTCCTGAATATCTGGTTCGGCATTATGCCGATCTTGGAGTAACCGGGTCTTGTCACTCCGGGCCCGTTGGGACCAAGAAGTGTGACACTCCTGAGACTGGCCTGATGAAAGATTTCCATTGTATCGTGGAATGGAACCTTCTCAGTGAGTATGTATATGAGTTTGACACCCGCATCTATGGCTTCATATGCAGCATCCTTGACAAATGGCGCAGGAACTGCGATCATTGATGCGTTTGGCTCATAGTCCATGGCCTCTCTCATGCTGTTAACAATGGGCACATCGTGTATTTTTTCACCTTTCTTCCCAGGTGTAACACCGGCAACAACCTTTGTTCCGAACTTGATCATTTCAGCAGTGTGAAATGAACCCTGATGCCCCGTAATTCCCTGGACGACCACCCTTGTGTTCTCATCGACATAAGCCATTATGCCGTCACCGCCTTGTTTACAACTGCCTCAATGGCAGGCATCATCTGTGAGTATGCATCTATGCCGCTCTTCTTCAGTATTTCTCTGCCTTCCTCTTCATGGACACCACTCAGCCTTACAACTATGGGCTGTTTTATATTGAATTTCTCCTTGGCGGAAGCAATTCCGGAAGCAACTGTATCACATTTCGTGACGCCGCCGAATATATTCACCAGAATGGCAGAAGGTTTCGCTTTTAGAACGAGATCAAAGGCGGTAATTACAATATCCACTGAGTCTGTTCCACCCAGATCCAGAAAGTTTCTAGGTCTGCCCTTGTGCAGTGTGAGAGCATCAAGTGTTGCCATGGTGAGACCTGCTCCATTTGCTATTACACCTATGTTTCCGTCAAGTTCAACGAACGCGTAACCTTTTGATTGCGCCTCCAGTTCAAGAGGGGTCTTCTCCGGATCTGTTATGTTAATGTCCCTGTGCCTGTACATTGAGTCGGTATCCATTACTATCTTTGAATCGGCTGCTATCATCTTCCCCTCCTTTGTGATTACAAGGGGATTGATTTCAACAAGCTCGCAGTCTTCCCCAACATAAACATTGTAGAGATTCCTCAGTATTGACATGAAATCCTTTGAAATATCCTTGCTGAGGCCAAGAAACTGGGAGATTTCTCTGCCAAGATAATCTGAATAACCGAGGATGGGATCAACAAGTCTCTTTATTATTTTATCCTCAGGCACGGATTCAATCTCCACACCTCCCTGGGCACTGGCAATTATGATTGGCCTTCTGTCAGGTCTGCTTAGAGCTATGCTCAGATAAAATTCGTGGTCAATGTTTATCATTTCCTCGATAAGAACCTTCTTGACCTCAAGACCTCTTATCTTTGACCCGAGAAGCTGGCCAGTGAAATCTTTCAGCTCATCCGCATTTCTGGCAAATTTTATTCCACCGGACTTTCCTCTTCCACCCAGAAGAATCTGTGATTTAACCGCAACAGGTTTCTCAAAAGGTTTAAGTTCCGAAAGTTTTTCAACGACATAGCCGTCAGGAACAGGTATTCCGCTGCTCCTGAAAATGTTCTTTCCCATATACTCATAAAGATTCAAAAATATCTCCCTTCCCTTATAGCTCGAAAAGATAAATAATATTTCTCACTCTTTGTCAATGTGTGTCATTTTATCCCATTGATAAACGGTAAATCGAATAGATTGACTTAGATTAGCATGGGGCCGCTATTGATAAAGCCTGAATGATTGCTTGAAAACAAGACATGGAAACATGCATAAATTAGAGATTCAGGAATGGAAAAGGGAACACGTGTTCAAAGTGGTATAGAAATGCATAAAGAAATCTGTTATATTGGAGAAATGTGGGATGAACTGCAAGACAGTATGCAACTTTCCAGTAAAAATGGTGCGGAGTGGAAGCTGACATGACATGAAGCAGCAGGGAAAAGCTTAGAAGTATAATCAGAGGATCAAACCTTCCCTTATCAGGAGAAAATGCAACAAAGACAACATAATGGGATTGAAACTTACATCACGAAAGGGATAAAATGTTATTTTTCATATATTCATAAAAATTGGGATTGTAAATTATTTTTAAACAGTTCCTCAGTATGGAGGCATTCCGCCCGGCATGCCACCCATTCCTCCGGGTCCGCCTGCTCCTCCCTCGGGGGCACTTGACTTTTTGCTGGCTATGACATCATCTATCCTCAGGATCATGGTTGCAACTTCAACTGCACCCTCAAAGGCATGCCTCTTCACTCTGAGCGGGTCAAAAACGCCCTCCTTCTCCATGTCACCCACCTTGTTCTCTGAGATGAGTATACCATAGTTCTTGTGTCCCTTCTCGTGCTCAGCCTTGAGCTTTATCAGTGTGTTTATTGGATCCATTCCCGCGTTCTCAGCCAGCGTTCTTGGTACAATTTCCATGGCCTTGGCAAATGCCTCAATTGCGAGCTGCTCCCTTCCACCGACTTTGGCTGCAAGAGATTTCAGCCTCAGGGAAAGCTCAGCCTCAATCGCACCTCCGCCTGCAAAGAACTTGCCGTCCTCCTTGGTTATGGAGACAACCCTTATGGCATCGTTTAGGCTCCTCTCAATTTCGGAAACAACATGATCGGTTCCTCCCCTGATCAGAATGCTGACGGCCTTGGGGTTAGCGCATCCTGTAACAAATGTCATCCTGTCATCTCCGATCTTCCTTTCCTCCACCATCTCGGATTTTCCAAGTGATGATGTTGTTAGGTCATCGAGATTTGTAACAATCTTGGCTCCAGTTGCCTTGGCCAGTTTCTCCATGTCGCTCTTCTTTACCCTCCTCACGGCATATATACCTTCCTTTGCAAGGAAGTGCTGGGCAAGGTCATCAATTCCCTTCTGGCACAATACCACATTGGCACCGCTCTTCTTTATCTTCTCCACCATCTTTTTGAAGGTGTCTGATTCCTGGTCAAGAAGGTCATGAATCTTTGATGGGTCAGATATCTGGACCTTTGCCTCTATTTCGGTCTTCTTTATTTCAAGTGCTGAGTCAATGAGAGCGATCTTTGCCCCCTTGACCAGTGAGGGCATCTTTGGATGCACCTTCTCCTTGTCAATAACGAGACCACTGATGAACTGAGTATCCTCCACAGCACCTCCGTTCTTCTTATCCACCTTTATGTTAGAAGGATCAACAACAACCTTTCCGTCCCTCTTGTCTGCAACCGCATTGACTGCCTTTACAACAAGATCGGCAAAGAATTCATGTGAAAGACCGGCATTCTTTCCGGATAACGCGGTAAGTGCGATTTTCCTTAGTGTGGAGTCATCCGTGGCTGAGATGGCAAGTTCGTCCATATATTTCCTTACCTCGTTCATGGCCATCCTGAATCCATTTGTTATAACTGTTGAGTGAACGCCCTGATCTATGAGTGTCTCTGCCTGTTTGAGCAGCTCTCCCGCAAGTATTACTGCAGTTGTAGTACCGTCGCCCACCGCACTGTCCTGTGCCTTGGCAACTTCAACAATCATCTTTGCTGTGGGATGATCGACATCCATTTCTTTTAAAACTGTAGCTCCATCGTTTGATACCACAATGTCACCGATTGAATCCACAAGCATCTTGTCCATGCCCTTTGGACCAAGTGTGGTTCTAATGGCATCGGCAATAGCCTTTGCGGCTTCTATATTTGATTTCTGTGCATTCTTTCCCTGCTCTCTTGATGTACCCTCTTTCAGTATTAAAATCGGCATCTGACCTGATAGCATTTTGATTACACCTCTGTGTTCTGGCACATAAATATGTTCTTCTATATAAGTATTGCTATATGCACAATTTACTGTCGAATCGGCGAAATTAGGATATCCACGTGACAAAACTTAACTTTGTATAAATGATGCGGATCATTCGCGTTCATGCCGTTACTGATTTAAATCACATTGAAATGCATTAACACGGTTAGTTCAGTTACTATGATCCAAAAGACAGCTCCAAGGATAGTGTTCATTGATCTGAGGCAGGATGACCCGCGTAGATCGACCATGAGAAAACTGGCACGTTTCGGTATGGCAACCGTTGTTTCAAGGATCCAGATTTGCAGATCAATTGTTATGAACCCATTTTCAGCAGAAGTCCTTACCGGCTGTGACTCCGACATCGCAGTGAAGAGTGGAATAGGTGTTGTGGAGGGCTCCTGGAAAAGAATTGGGAATGAGGAGCTACCCAAGTGCAGGTTCCAGAGAAGGCTGCCTTTGCTTGTTCCTGTGAATCCGGTTAACTACGGGCATGTTGGTCTTATGAGTTCCGCTGAAGCAGTGGCTGCGGCACTTTACATCACTGGTTTTCATGAAATGGCAGAATCCGTAATGGGCAAATTTAGCTGGGGAAAGGAGTTCATTGGGTTAAACTATCCCTACCTTTCTGGATACATAAAATGTAAAGATCAGAAATGCATTGAGGAATATGAGAGAAGGTATTTCAATCTTCCCTGACCCACTTCCTGTTCCTTATCCTGAATGTTGATAAAGTATAACGCTTCAGAATGCCCATTATCCTGTCCCTATAACTGTCAGGTATGAGAGAGAGCGGCCTTATTTCTCCTGGAAGCATATGAATGCCTGCAACATGCTCAATCTCTTCTCCTCCTTTGAGTCTCGCACCCCACATGGACATCTTTACCTCGTCCGGGTCAAGCCTTAGCCTTGGGAATTCAGGTGAATCTGTTATACTCAGATAATCATCCTTCAGGTAACCTATTTTTGATGGGTCCCCCCTGTTGGAAAGTATGAAAAGCATGATTCCAAGGCATTTGGTGCACTTTCCGCAGGGAAGAACCTGACCGTTCTCTATCCTGCAGGAATGGCATGATCTCTGCAGCTCAAAAAGCTTCGGATACCTCTCCATAAGTATCTTTTCCACGATCATTCCGGATATGGGATAGACGGCGGACCATACCTTTATTCTGAGACCCTTGTAATTGAAGTAGGATGTAAGATAGGAATTGAATTCATTGGTCTGATCATATATCCCGTAATAATGAGTCATTCCATGAAACTTTCCCATGTTCATTGGATCATCAAACTCATCGCCGAGTATTACATTGCCGATTTTGTATTTCATAAGGAGGGGAAGGAATGAGAAAATGTAAACCGGAAAGATGAAAAGCTGGATGGGATAAGAATCCGCCGTTTTCTTTAACACCGCCCTGTTTATGATCCTCATGTTCCTGATCATGAAAGTGTAAAAACGATCAACGTTTGACCATACTTTCCTGGTTCCTGGGTATGTTACAGATGATTTTCTGTATGCTGGAATTGCTGCATACCAGTGCCTTCCCGACTCATTGAAGAAGAACGGAAAGACCTGTGCGCCGAGCTCATCCATCATTCCCAATGTGAGGAGACTCTCTTTCCCGCCAGAACTCATAATTGCGCACTTTTTCTGTGACGGAAGAAGAACGCTGGAATCGTTCTTCCTCAAGGGTGTGAGAAGCTTTGTATCACCCATGGCGTTTTCCGGAGTTATTTCCTCCTCATCCGGAATATAATCCTCAAGGAAGAATTCATACCTCCTCCTGCAGATGGCATTGACAAAAATCTCCCTGTTGTTGACATTTATGAAATGTTCAATTGTTTCCCTGTCCTGTTCTGAAACAGGGAAGTTCAGCGTGATGGAAGCGGTAAAATAGGAAAAATTTATGAGCGGCATTGTAAGGATCAATCCAGCCGTATTTAGATCAGCCTCGATATCCTCGCCGTAGGTGAATATAAGCTTGAAGGACGATCCATCCTCTGAATCTATGTGTACCGTTCCACTGATTCTCCTCTTTTCAATCTCTATGCCGGAAACAATTAGGTTGCCGAAACATCTTACCTTTTCGAAGTACAAATTAACAACCCTTCAGTTTACAGCTTCCTCTATTACACTGACCATTCCACCGGCATCCTTCAGCGGATTGAAAACTGGAATGCCATATCTTTTTTCACCTTTCTCAATGTAATCTTCTACCTCTGCATCGTTCATCCCCTCGGTATTCAGGGAGATCCCAATAACCTTTTTACCTGAAAGCAGCTCAAGAATTTTTATATAGTTGCGAACCGGAGGGATTTGAAAATCGTGGAAACCGTCGTAATAAAGTCTCTTTGGGGCATGCTGCAGTATAATGGAATCAGGACGACATGCTCCTATGATCTCGTAACTTCCTGGATATGCAGGATGAATCACGGAACCCTGGCCCTCAAGAAACATAATGTCCGGTCTTTCGTCCTTCCAGGATTCGTAGGTAACCGTTTCCAGGCATCCTGATACAAAGTCGTTCACTATGGCATCCAGGACTATGGTATGTTTTATTCCCTGCATCCATGAGGTCTGGCCTGTGCCAATAACGGATGATTTATTTCCATGTTCCATAAGCTTATTATTCAGAATTATTGCTGTAGTTCTTTTACCTATGGCACTGTCTGTACCTAGGACAGCAATTCTGTATGACCCAACCTCCTTTATTCTTCCCGTGAACTGGTCCCTTCTATCCCTGAACAGCTTCCTTACATCTGTTATCCTGGATCCGCTCTTCATGGCAAGAGAAGAGAATTCCCTGTCATCACTGATAAAATCATGAAGTCCGCTGACGATGTTCATGCCCGTAGCAATAGCATCCCTGATAAACGGTCTGTAATTCTCAGGAAGTAACCCGCCATCAGATGCTATACCGACAATCAATGTTTCAGGATTGTATTTCATTGCATCTTCAAGACTGCCAACAATAGGTATTCCGGAATTTCTACCCTGAAGTACCTCGCCAGCATCTTTACCTTTTAATCTGCTATCTATAACAGATGTTATTCTGTACTTCTGGCTGAACCTCACCAGCCCATTTGCAGTCTTTCCGTAAGTTGTTCCGAACACACCCTCAGAAAGTACTGTGGCTGTTTCCATTGTTATCTCTTCCGGTCAGAACAACGACGCACTCTTCTTCCTTATCCATTCTGCTCAATCCCATGGAAACTGCTGCAAGTGCCGACGCTGATGCAGGCAGGACATTAATTCCTATTCTTTCTCTGATTATTTGAGCATACCTGATCATGTTATGGTCACTCACGGGAACAGCAATACCATTGGTGTCGTAAAGTCCGTTAAGTGCCAGCTGTCCATCATATGATCTGTAGGAAACCAGGGGTTCATTCACATATGACTCTATTATGGCTTCAGGTGGAAGCTCGATAAGATCCCGTAGGCCGGCAGAAAATGATGAAATTATCGGATTGCCTGAAGAAGTGCTTGATGCAATCATTCTCGGTAAAATATCGATATCACCATTAAGCTGCATCTTCTTGAATCCGAGATATATACCTGCAAATGTTGTTCCGTTACCCACAGGAACGGCAACATATGCGGGAGCATGACCGAGTTGCTCAACAATCTCTTTTGCAATGTTGGAGTATGCCCTTAGATCAAGAGAAGAATATTCTGATCCAGGGCTGGCGTCATACCAGCCCAAGCTTTTTGCATTCCTGTGCAGGAATTCGACGGAATCTTCATATTTTCCTGGCATTAACAGAACGTTTGAACCGTAACTTTCAATTTCTCTGCTCCTGCTGTTGCTGTAATCCTTTGGTATAAGAACATATGTGGAAAGCCTTGCCTTGTTGGCATAATATGAAAGCGATGCGCCATAATTTCCACATGTTGCCACTGCTATTTTACTGAAACCAAGGTCTCTGGCATTCATAACATGTGCATACGATATTCTGTCTTTCTGTGTACCGGTGGGGCCATTCCCTTCGAATTTGAAAAAAATCTTGCTGAAATCAAGTGTATCAGAAAGCTCAGTATTTTTCAATAACGGAGTATTCAAAGGAGGAGGAGGCGGCTGTTCATCAGCTATTTCTTCCATTTACTGTATCCTAGGTTTTTTGCCTTGCAAGAAGTATTTTCTTTCACTATTTAAATACTTTGTTACATGATGTAGTTCAAACATTGTAACAGATATGAGCAATGGGAACGAAATGCTTATATCTAACATACAGCTATATTTTAACATGACCTTATCGCCATTACCTCCACTTGCGGTTGGTTTTTTTGGTCTCGGGACAGGTTATTATGTATGGGGCGGTTGGGAATTTTTCAGAATTCCTAAGGAAACAACTTCAGCTGTTAACAGGACGCTGGGACAGTGGGGAATCTGGATGCCCGGTTTCATGCAGTTTCTCACAGGCACTTATCTATTCCTCGGATTAACAATATTCAATGCATTCCAGCCTTCTTCCACTGTGGGATACACTGCTCTCTATATGGCTGCACTGGCATTCACTGCATACGGTGTTCACTGGTTCGCCCTTGGGTACAACAAGTACAAGGAAGGTGATCCAACGGTAGATGGCTTCATGGCCATAGCGTTCCTGTGGATAAGCATCACAGGTGCTTTTGTTTTCTTTAAAGCGGGTGATATGTACGTTGGAACTCTGTTTGTATTGCTTGCACTGGTTTACATATCAGATATACCGGCAAGCCTACTAAAGTCAGCGAAATGGACCAGGGTAAAGGGTTTCTGGCACCTCGTTACAGGCACATGGCTGATGTATCTTATGTTTGCCGCTGCAACCACATATGCACTGGGAATGCACCTGCCGCTTTAGAATTCATTGAAAACTGTTAATACCTTAAAAGTGTGGTGGACTATTTCATTGAAATGTCCACCAGATGCGTTATCATTGCAAATTTTTAGGTTGTC
Source organism: Thermoplasmatota archaeon (assembly GCA_023379435.1). Lineage (GTDB taxonomy): Archaea > Thermoplasmatota > Thermoplasmata > Thermoplasmatales > Thermoplasmataceae > WAQW01. The sequence continues at coordinate 63,026 of JAMCUH010000050.1, forward strand.
ACAGCTTTTGTCAGTTTTTGTTAAGATATCACGCGAAATGCTCCAACATAATGGATAGAGGATGAGACTATGCTTCGATCCATCTGCAAGGATCAAATGTGTCGACGTGATAAAGGCTCAAGAGCGTCCATCACGAAGAAATGAGAAGGTTTTTCGAAGGAGTATTAGGAATGCTTTAATTCGAATATTGTTAATATTGTGCATGAACATGAATATCACCCACATAATATTTAAAAAAGTCAAAAAAAAAATTAATATACGATATGTTATTTTATACATTATGGAACATACAAGTTCCAGAGCAATCAAGATTATTGCAGTTCTGATAGCAATTGTACTGATTGCAACTGTAACATTTGTGATCTATGATTCAAGATCCCCGGCAGGTAAATCAAATAAAGTTCCTAAAAGTGCCTCCTTTGGCCCCAAGATAGATGTTTCAGTTGGCCCGGTTGATTCTGCAACATCAGGAGACCAGAATTCCGGAATTGTCAACAATACCAGCATAACACTCCAGATATTCTCCGTTGTTCCTTCCTTGTTTTCAGGATCCACCGGTTCCGCAAGCCTTATCAACGCAAATATTTCCGACAACAGCTATTATGTTGAACTGCTGAACACAACACTTAACAGTTCCAGGGCCACGGTATTTCTCTCACCTCTTTTCGTAAACATATCACGGGAATGGAATGAACTCTTTTCAAAAATGGAGGGAAGGAATTATCCTTCCCTCTCCGTTGATGCCTATAAAACAGTTATTGTAAACAGCACAGTTCAGATCTACAAATATTACAACAACATTGAATATAACCCGGAAATGGTTGATGTATCCACATTCAACAACATTCAATCCGGGAATACAGTGCCAGACCTGGAAAGCTATTTCAATGGAACGGGCCTCAATCTCTCCGATTATTCCAGCATTTCCATCACCGATCTTTCATTTACATTGAACATAACATTTCCAGATACACCGTATCAGACACTTACCAATGTCACCATGTCATCAGGGAAAAGTGATGGTTCACCCTTCGTAACCATGACAGGCAGCAGTGGCTGCATAACAACATACAGATGGGATAACTACTCATCCACATACGATTCTGTCACTGGAATCAATACAACAGAGGGTTATCTTCCTCTCCTGGCTCTTCATATGGGAAGGGCAACTGCAGAGAGCCTTTCACTAATTTCCCTAGGAGGGACTCTAACTTTATTAAACAACACAATAGGAATTAATTCCGCTGAACCTTATGTGTCATCAAGTGGTGAAGTAACAACTCAGATGAGCACCAATCCTTCGTTTGCAGTTCTTGCAAATGCATCTGTGGCTTCAAGCTCGAAGACCGCTGTGGCGTATCCTCCAACCCGCTCAGGTAACCAAACAATCATCCAAAATCGTACCACAGGATTCGTTGCAATAGACAATGCCACATACACATTTACACACTTTAATCAATACACCACCTACTATCACAAATATTACGAGATTATAATATGCTACAGGGATGGTGATATCATATACTCTCACAGGGAAATCCTTTTGAAGGACATAACATCAACGACACTGGACGGCCATGGAACAATCGGTGGGATATCATACATCAATAGTAAGGGTGGTTTAAAGATGGCTGCTGGTTTTCTTCCCGTTGAGGTGAACATGGTTATTCAGAAACTTCTTGAGAAAGAAAATGCAGTAAACCTTCCTCTGAATGTGAGTGGAAACACATCAAGCTATGATTCATCAACAGTCTGGTCATACTCATACGGATACACAGACGCATCAAACGTCATAAAATCTGTCAGTGATGCTCTCCATGTATTTTCCACATCACTTGCGCTTGGACTTGCTATCTCCGACACACTTGCTGCACTCAACGAATTCTTTGATGCAGCAGAACCAGAAATAGTGGATGATTCCATCAGCATGATATCCGAAGCAATTGGTATGACCGCCGATGTTCTGGGATTGTTCTCCACCATTAGTTTTGTCAGCGGTACATATGCTGCCATCGTAGATCAAACATTTAGCAACTATCCTATGTATGATTATCCTGGCTCCAATCTACAACTATCATTTTACCAGAGCTCCACTCCACTAACTTTCGATTATAATGGAAATGTTTACTCATTTTATGCCCCGGAGGACTACGGTAATTCCACAGCTATTTTACAGAACTGAACTAATGGATCATTTCAAAATCTATATTCATAATATCAATGGAAGTGATGTTTTATAGTTGGGTTTGTTTCTTAAATTTCGAGCATGCGATAGGCGTGATTTCATAAGGTGTTTTACATAACTCAATAGGCATATCTCAATAGGCATATATATTCCATGGGTCATTGGTGATTTGGAACGTTAAATGCCATCTCAGGTGCGATTTTACAAAGGTTTATTGTCTACATCGCTTTTCTATTGTTTTTTTCGTGCTTGAAAATGAATCTTGAAACCCCATCTTAGTTATCATTTCATAACTAACGGATCGCTTCCATTCTCCCTCACGCATTTTTCAAAGGTTTATCGCTCTTATTGTTTTGCACTGTAATAGAAAAAATTGTGATATTTTGTCCCTTCTAACTTGGACTTCTCCAGAATATTTCTTCGAAAATAGCGGAATGCAATCAATCCTTGGCATATATTTAACCACCAGACCGAAATCAAGTATAAAATTTGAAACAAATCTTTCTTCACTCGTTATCCATTTTTTTAAGCTGTGCTCCTTTGTAGAAAAATATTCAGGATCACGCAATCATTGATAGTGCACAGGACAACAAAAATTACAAGCATCTTAAAGAAAATTATAGCATTTTATGCAAAGTTTCAGAAACCTGGTTAACCAAATCACCAAACTGAGACCACAGAAGAAAGGATTGCTTTTTGGGCTTGCCACCTTCCTCATGAAATATTACTTCTGCACTGCCTAAATCCATTATAACACGAATTTGCGGACTGAGCTGATCTAATTCATTCCTGAACCCTTCAAGGATGCATATTCTTGACCTTTCTCTTATCATCATGATAATTTCGGAAATCTGCATGCTGCCATTAAATGTGAAGAATGTTTTGGAAGGACTCCTCCCTGCTGAAACCACTGCCCCGGCAGAGAGGAGATTTTCAGTATCCTTGCCTTCAGCATCAAATGAGGCATCGTCATGGGGTATGTTCTTAATGTAATTGACGGGTATTCCTTCCCTGCTGAGCAGCCTCGTAAGTTCTTTCGCTAAACTTGTTTTCCCTGAGTTGCTGTGTCCTGTGAGAGAAACAATGATCAAGCAGGATCACTCTCAATTCTATTGGATGATCCGGTCTCTTTTAACAGTGCTGCCTCCGTGAATAAATAATCGTTATGGCAAGCTTGTGTATCCTTTACATCCAGAATGGAAATTTCAAAGTCAGCATCAGGTCCGTGAGTAAACGAAGAGGCTTTGCTCTTCAGGAGTTCAGCAAGCTCCCGTACTGCTTCACTTTTGTTCAAAAGCCCTTCCAGGAATTTAACAGGAGGAGCTCTTATAGTTCTTGCCTTCATTAACTCCTTAACGGGGTTTTCGTAAACAGGGTGACCATTCGATGAAAAACATATGCATTTTTTTCCTATGACAGCTAACCTGAAATCTGAAAATTGATTCAAGGATAAAAACTGCTGTGTATTTAGTTGTCCCTGATAACGTAAAACAATGGCAGAGACACTTCCTGTGAAAAATAAAGATGTTGCCAAGAATGGATCTGCATGCGTCATCAGCGCATCTGGAATCAGGCTCCTGATATATTCTGCATTACCGGAGTCAATTGTTCCAACAACACGATTGACATGAATATTTCTCTCCCACTCCCAGGAAAAGAAATCCACAGTTTCTTCCGGATCCAGGTACTTTGACCTTCCAGGAATGGAAATAAAACCTGATGTACCGCTGAGCCTTGAGATCGATCCTGAAAGACCTGCAACAGGGAAAAGTTTTCCCTTATCATCATTGTCTGATATGACAGGAATCAGATTTTGAAGGCCAGGATCAAGCCTGGTCTTTATTTTGATGCTTGATTTGTGTCCCTGCATGTCTCCGCAAACACCTGCCATCTTCATTATACCGGGAATAAAAAGAGACCACAGCATGAGAGACGCGGACACCGGAAATCCTGGGAGACCAATAATGGGGATCTCATCCTTCATGGCAAGCGCCGTCGGCTTGCCGGGCTTCACCATTATGCCGTGAAATATGAGCCCTGGGTCAAACTCACCAATCACACTTTTAACAAAATCCGATTCTCCGGCAGAACTTCCGCCTGAAATAATCACAACGTTGGATTTGCTTGAAGCCTTCAGGATCTTTTCTCTTATCTTATCAGGATCATCTCCAACAATACCGATGATAAAAGCTTCAATGAAGGCAAACTGATTCAGTGTAGATAGGATCATGCGGGAATTTCCATCATATATCTTGCCATAGGTGTATTCTTCACCAGGCTCAATAAGTTCGTTGCCGGTGGAAATAACAGATATCCGAATTTTCTTCCATACCTTTATATTTTCAATACCCAGTGAAGAAAGAAGGGCGGTGTCATGGGGCCTTATGATTGTACCCGCAGAAATAACCATGGCCCCGCGGTAAATGTCACTTCCGGCAACAGCAATGTTTTCGCCATACCTGACCTCCGAATTTACCTCTATAAAATCTCCGTTTTCTGTGACGTTCTCCACCATTATAACTGAGTTTGCTGATGGTGGAATTATTGCACCGGTCGATATCTTCATACAGCTTCCCTCGCCGGAGAGTGGTTCCGGAACTTTACCTATAACTGCCTCTCCTTTGACCTTAAGGGTAACGGGAGAATCATTGCCGGATGTGGAAACATCCTCCCACCGGATCGCATACCCGTCGACGGTTGATCTGCTGAAAGGAGGCAGATCCATTGGTGAAAATATATCATCGGCAGCAATTCTTCCAGCGGCCTTATCAACAGGGACTGTTTCACATAAACCTAAAGGCCTGAAATATTTGTAAACCAGATCTTTTGCATCCTGAAATGAAACAAGCTTTCTGTATATTTCCCTCATATGTCACCACAACCTGCAAAGTACATTGTCGCCTTCTTTGTAGCCTTCAACATTCTCAGGAATAATTATCAGGCAGTCAGAGCCAATCATATGTGAAATTTTTATTCCATGCCTTGAACCCAGAGGATGCACCTTCCTGTCTTCCCCGGGAACTATTGAAGCAGGTACAAGCTTCATGTAGCCTGGCTTTCCATTTACACTTTTATCAACCATCATTTCTGCCAGCACCCTGTAATTCTCCATATGGAAAAGTATTTTCAGCATATTTTCCACATATAGATCCGACATTATCATGGCTGTCATGGGAAAACCGGAGACAGACAGTATCATCTTTCCATTAAGTGAGTATACAGCAGTTGTTCTCCCTGGGCTTGTTCTTACCCCCCCAAATACAGTTTTTGCTTTTAAGGTACCCATGGCTTCTGGCACGTTATCCATCATCCCGAGGCTGCTTCCACCAGATATTATGAGCATGTCCACTCTGGATAAGTTTAATGATACGGTTCTTGAAATCTCATCCGTATTATCATGAATAGGTGGAAAAACCAATGTTTGGAAAAAAGTGTTTCTGAGTATTGATGAAATGGCAGCTGGTGTTGTATTTTCAACCATTTCCTCCGAGTCTGGAAAAAGTTCATTTCCGGTCGGAATTATGCCTATCCTGACCTTTCTGTATACTCTGACTGCCTTAATTCCATTTGCGAGAAGAGCCGCAATGTGCCACGGCATTATTACATCGTATTGATGCAGAATTATCTGTCCTTTCCCAATATCCTCACCTTTCCTGATGATATTTAAACCGGGCAAGGCAGGGGAGGATATCTCCACCGAATCCTCTTTTAAGTTTACATCCTCCGCCATAACAACGGAATCCGTTCCATCTGGTACTGATGCACCCGTATAGATTTCAACACACTGACCTTTCTCCAAATTACCCGTGAATGGACTTCCTGGATAAGCCGTGCCAACATTTTTGAAGAGCACCGGATCCGAACTGCTCGCTCCTGCAGTATGTTTTGATAAAAGGGCATAACCGTCCACTGCGCTCCTGTTGCTTGAAGGCACGTCAACCGAGGAAACAATTTCTGATGCTGATATCAGCCCCCGGGATTTCAGTGCATCCACATAAAATTCACCTATTCCTCTCCACTTCTGCTGGGAAAGGAGATGAAGAGAAAAATCGTAGGAAACAAGTTCCTCAAACTTTTTCATTTTTCTCCTGACCCGCACTTTTTCACCTCTGAAGTTCGTGATGAATATGATCAATCTGTTCCAGGATGATGGATTCAACAGCAAGTAAGGCACCGGAAACAGATCCGGGAAGACAGAACACTGGCTTCCTTTTCACTATGAAAGCCGTGGATCTCGACATTATTGCTGATGTTCCGATGTCTCTGAAGGAAATAATTGAAAAAACTGTTGAAAATCCTGTCATCTCATATTCTGCAATACCCCTTACAGCTTCTATTGTAACATCCCTTTTTGTTATTCCAGTGCCGCCCGTTATTATGATTGCATCACTGCTTTTTATAAATGCATCAACGGTTCCTCTTATTGTTTCTACATCGTCATTTATCACTTCATAATTAACAACTCTGTGGCCTGCCCTTTCAATGGCACTAATAATCCCTTTTCCAGAATCGTCATTTTCACTGGTTCTTGTGCTGCTGCATGTGATTACTGAAAAATTCGCATGGAAATTCTTAATCCTGTGACTGTGGTTCACCTTTAATCTTTTCCTCCACAAGTATATCCTTTATCCTGGTTTCAGGATAATTGCCTGAATCATCCTTCTCCAGGTATTTCACCATGTCCCATACAGTGAGCAGGGCAGAACTCACACACGACAGGGCGTCCATCTCTACACCAGTTTTCCAGCTTGCTGCAACTGAGCATGTCACCTTAACTTCCCTCTGCATCAGCTGAAGGGAAAAATCCACAGATTCAAGTGGAATCTGGTGACAGTACGGAAGCCTCATCCATGCCTCCTTTGCACCCATTATACCTGCAATCTTTGCTGCCTCCTCCACATTTCCCTTCTTTATCTTTCCTTCTCTGATATGGGAAATGGTTGACTCCTTCAGTAGTATGGAACCCGAAGCCTTAGAATATCTTCTTACCTTTTCCTTGTTGGAAATGTTAATCATCAGAAATAGATAACATTCAGGCTTAAATTATTCACTAAATTCCGGTAAGTGCCTAATCATAATGTCATTATTTGATATCTATCCAATTCTTCCCCTACGCAGTTTTTTAAAATTCATAAAAGGTGACGGTTCCACAAGGTTATCAATTCCATTGGAAATGCAACTGTTTTACTTACCATAATATCTCCCGATCCAGCATGGTGCATTCATTCACTCCTGTTTGAAATGACTGCTAATGATATTGATGCCATATGAAAGCCAACCCTTCTTTTCTCTTCCACTACACAAGGCTGTTATTTGGCACACTATTTTAACTGTCAAACTTTAAATAACAACTATAGTTATCATTTTACCGCTTCGGACAACCATGGGTGAAAAGAGTCTCGCTGGCTGCCAGGAGTAGTTTTGGAGATTGTGGTGTCATATGAAGGGTGAAAAAATAAGCATAATGATGGATGGAAAAAAGTATGAAGCCTTGGATGGCCAGACCATACTTCAGGTTTCTATGCAGTATGGCTTCGACATACCGCATGTGTGTTATCATCCCAGTCTGGGATCCATCGAAACCTGCGACACGTGCATGGTCGATGTGAACGGAAAGATAGTAAGGGCATGCTCCACTCCGGTCAGTAATGACATGAACATATCCGTAACAAGTGAGAAGGTTCTCAACATACGGAAAGAGGCGACCCAAAGGATTCTACACAATCATGAACTGTATTGCACGGTTTGCGACAACAATAATGGTGACTGTGCACTTCACAATACGGTTGACCAGCTTGGAATAGAAGTGCAGAAGTATCCATTTGAGCCAAAACCATATCCTGTTGATGATTCAAATCCGTTCTATGTATATGATCCGAACCAGTGTATCCTCTGTGGAAGATGCGTTGAAGCCTGCCAGGATGTTCAGGTCAATGAGACGCTCAGCATAGACTGGTCAAGGGAAAGACCGAGGGTTATATGGGACCATGATGTCCCAATCAATGAATCATCGTGCGTATCGTGTGGTCACTGCGTAACTGTTTGCCCTGTAAATGCCCTTATGGAGAAAACCATCATAGGCAGGGCCGGTTTCCTTACCGGTGTGGAGGGAAAAACAAAAAGGAAGATGATTGATATTGTTAAGTCCGTGGAACCTGAGATAACCATGGGGCCGGTCATGGCAATCAGCAACATTGAATCAAAATTAAGAAAAAGCAGGATAAAGAAGACAAAGACCGTATGCACATACTGCGGTGTGGGATGCTCCTTTGAAATGTGGACCAATGGGAGGGAGATACTCAAGGTTCAGCCTCAGCCGGAATCTCCGGCAAACGGGATATCAACATGCATTAAGGGGAAATTTGGATGGGATTTTGTCAACAGCAGTGAAAGGATAACTTCTCCCTTGATACGCGATGGAGAAAGATTCAGGAAGGCTACATGGGATGAAGCCATTGACCTGGTTGTGAGCAGGCTCTCACAAATAAAAGAAAAATACGGTGGTGATGCAATAGAATTCATAGCATCTTCGAAGGGGACAAATGAGGAAGCATATCTCATGCAGAAACTTGCCAGACAGGTCTTTGGCACGAATAATGTTGATAACAGTTCACGATTCTGCCAGGCGCCTGCAACAACCGGACTGTGGAGAACTGTGGGATACGGCGGCGATGCCGGTTCCATACAGGATATCTACAACGCTGATCTTGTTATTGCCGTTGGAACCAATACCGCAGAATCTCATCCCGTACTTGCAACAAGGGTGAAAAGGGCGCACAAATTGAACGGTCAGAAACTGATTGTCTCGGATCTCAGAAAACATGAGATGGCCAGAAGGGCGGATATCTTCCTACATCCGAAACCTGGAACTGATCTCGTATGGCTCAGCGCAGTTACAAAATACATCATTGATCAGGGATGGGAGAACAGGGAGTTCATCAGGGACAGGGTGAATGGATTTGACGATTACGTCAAGTCTTTGAAAAAATTCACCCTTGAATTCGCAGAGGAGATAACAGGAATAAAGAAGGAAACGCTTGTAAAGGTGGCAGAGTACATCAGGGATGCAAAGAGGGTTTCAATACTCTGGGCCATGGGTGTCACGCAGCACCAGATGGGAAGTGACACATCCACGGCAATTTCCAACCTTCTCCTGGTCACTGGAAATTACGGGAGAAGAGGTACAGGTGCATATCCTCTCAGGGGTCATAACAACGTTCAGGGCACAAGCGATTTCGGTGCCATGAATGCATATTTTCCAGGATACCAGAGTGTAACAAACGACGAGATAAGAAAAAAATTCGAGAAGGCATGGAACTGCCATATCCCGGAAAAGCCAGGCCTTGACAACAACACCTGTCTTGAGGGCATTATGAACGGCAAGATCAGGGCAATGTACGTTATAGGTGAGGAACTTGTTGAAACAGGGTCGGATTCCAATTTCATTGCAAGCCAGCTTGAAACGCTTGATTTTCTTGTTGTTGAGGATATCTTCATTTCCGAGACCGCAAAGTTTGCAGATGTAATACTTCCTGCATGCACCAGCCTTGAGAAGGAGGGCACTTTTGTGAATACAGAAAGAAGGATCCAGCGCATATACAGGGTCATGGACCCTCTTCCGGGGACAAGGCCTGACTGGGAAATCATACAAAGCATTGCGAGGGGCATGGGATACGACTGGGATTACAGGCATCCTTCAGATATCATGGAGGAGGCTGCCTCGCTCTCTCCCATATTTTCCGGCGTAAATTATGAAAGGCTTGAAGGATTCAAAAGCCTGCAGTGGCCAGTCAGCAAAGATGGTAACGACTCTCCGTTCCTCTATGAAAAGGAGTTCAATTTCCCTGACGGGAAGGCGAAATTCTATCCACTATCGTACACTCCCCCGCTTTCTGTGGATTCAGAATTTGATCTTCATCTGAACAACGGCAGAGTGATGGAGCACTTCCATGAGGGAAATGAGACATACAAGTCTCCGGGGATAAAGGAAATAGTACCAGGTACATTTCTTGAACTATCGCCTGAACTTGCGGAACAGCGTGGATTATCAACAGGCGATGAGGTTAGAGTAATATCAAAATGGGGAGACGCAAGAGTCACTGTTCTCGTCACAGACAGGGTTTCCGGAAATGAAATGTACATGCCAATGAATTCCTCCGGAGATTCTGCAATAAACCGGCTAACAAGCAGGCTCATGGATCCAACTGCCCATACTCCTGCTTACAAGGAATTACCCGTAAGGATAGAAAAGATATCGGGAAAAAGAAAGCAGTCACCGCTTCCAAAGTCAAATCCAAGGAATGCGACTCCAAATCCCCAGGTCGGTGTTCTTGTTGAGGAGAAATGGAAGAGACCAGATTACGAAGAATTGACATCGGGGTGATAGAATGTCAAAAATGATAGAGAATCTGAGCCTGGAAAAAGAGGAGAGAATGCCTGATCTTGACATTGTCATGAAGGATGTGATGTCCAGGATGGATGACATCATGGCCTTCATGGAGACGCTTTCCCTGATAAGGAGTTCAGGTATAATGGATCTCCTCAGGGCCATCCTGGAAAACCGTGAGGATGTGACAAGGATTGTGGTGGATGAGGCGTCAAAAAAGGTTAACATGAATTTCATAAGAAATGCACTTTCCATATACACCTTCCTTAGCAGCATTGATCCGGATGTCATGAGAAACTTCATGAAGAATGCAGGCGAGTCACTGACTTCTGCAAAGATGACAAAGCAGACTGATGGAATCGGTATCATGAAGCTCTATTCCATCATAAAGCAGCCCGGGACATTTGAAGCCATGAGGATAATGCTTAAGATCCTCTCTGGCCTGGCTCCGGAAGAGAAAAAGAAATGAAGCTGGGCGAAACCGGATCTGGTTTTGTATCCAGGAAAGCAGCCATCTTTTCCGGTTCAGGAATAGAAAATACCACTGATAGTGTAACAGTGGAGGAACCACTGGAGGTAAGTGTTCAGGATAAATCCGGCAGACTTTTCAGAGCAGGGATCATAATGAGAACCCCCTCAGCAGATGATTATCTTTCTGTGGGATTCCTGCATTCAGAAGGATACATCAAGCCTGGCACTGAAATATATGCTGTGGAGGGTGTTGATTCTGGCGGCATCTCACGTGAAAATTCCGTAAGGCTCATTGTGAGCCACGTGGAAGAATCTGCTTCTATTCCTTACGGATCAAGACTTGTGAATTCATCATGCGGTATCTGCGGAAAGGCATCGCTGGATGAGATATATCTCAGGGTTGGAAGGCTCCAGAGATCCAGAATAACGGTTAAGGCAGAGACCGTTCTTTCCCTTCCCGACATAATGAGAAGAAAGCAGAGAATATTCTCATCCACGGGTGGTCTGCATGCTGCGGGTCTTTTCACTGCAGATGGCAGTCCACTATTCGTCGGTGAGGACATAGGAAGACACAATGCCGTGGACAAGGTTATAGGATGGTCCGTCATGAACAGTACCGATCTTCATGACAAGATACTTCAGGTGAGCGGAAGGGCAGGTTTCGAAATTGTGCAGAAGGCCGCAGTATCAGGTATACCTGTTGTATGCTCGGTCTCTGCCCCTTCCAGTCTCGCGGTTGACCTGTGCGATGCCCTTGGAATAACACTCATATGTTTTGTGAGGGAGAAAAGGTTCAATATATACACAAATGGAGAAAGAGTTTCCCTATCCTGAATTAAGATGCAGGAAACTCATGGTATTTCCGGATACTGGAATCAGTTACCTCTGCAGTGTTATCTGCTGTGTGAAAATTCATCAATAGCGTTGATCAGCGGTATCATGTGCATTAGGGCAGGAGATCCGTTCATGAGAACTGCAACCATCCCTGCATCTATTATCTCCTCCCTGGTTGCACCAGCATTAAGCGCCATCTTGGTGTGATAAGGTATGCACCATTCGCACTGGGAACTTATTGAAAGTGCAACCGCAATGAGCTCCTTCTCCTTTACAGATATGTGACTGCCACGGAGCACCGACTGTATGAACTGACCGTATGCACCCATCTCCTTTGGATCTTCCCTGCCAAGCTCTTCCATGAGGTTCTGTATCTCTTTTAGTCTTGCAGAACCTTCCCCTGCATGTTCCATTGTTGCTGATTACTGACGGCCTAATGCAGCTTTTTATATATGCAATTCTTGCACCATTAAATGTCTCTCAGCTTCTTTTCCTTTTTGAGCTCGGACGAGAATCTGCCAAGAACATAGTGTTTGTCATCAACAAACTTCATAATACCTGCGAGGCCGGGATGCACATCTCTGATAGTATTCCTGAGCCACACTGAAAGGTCCCTCAGCTCCGCATGGGACTGCGGTGTGGATCTGAGCTCGGAGAAGTAGCATATTTCCCTGAGGTTTGCCTTCACCATCACTGGATATCTGAAACCGAATGGCACTGCATACTGGGCCATTTCATCCCCATATTTCTCTGCAACCGCCTTATATAATGGAATGGTACCTTCCATTGTTTTACTGTACAGATCAAGGATATCCCCAGAATGGCTGATCTCATCAGGGATGTAATAGCCATGGAAGGGCGAAAGCAGGGGTCTTGCTATGCTCATTGTCCTGTGCCTCTGGAAATCCCTGAACGAACCGAATGACATGGCAGTGACAAATGTGTAATCAGTGAATTCATACCATCTTCCAGGCTTCTGCCTTCTGTTCTTCCGGTATGATGCGTCCAGTGAAACAAAGTCATTTTCACTTCCATAGAGAGCACCAGAGGCAAATAGCCTTGCATTAAATATCCTGTGAAGTGCCTCGCTCTCATTCTCATAATGAATCATGCTGTGTATCTTCCCGTCCGGCATTTTCGGTACATTTGCGGACCGCACTTTACTTTCAGAGAGGTAACGGGAAAGTTCCATGCCGTGGGGATTCACCGCATTATTGATCAGCTCCGGGAATTCCACAGAAAGCTCTTCGTAGAGCTCATCTGATACATTTCTTAATTCTGGAATACTGCTCGAACGCAGCTTAATAAGAAGATTAAGAAAAGCCCTTCCGTTTCCCGAAATTCCTACATTTGTGAGCGTTGATGCCGGAAGGAGATTTCTCACCTCATCAAGAACGCTTGAATGCAGGGCAGTGTCGTAAGCTTTTCTCAGAACATCATCTTCAGCTCCATTATCTGATCCTGTGAGGAAATCGTCCATCGGGTATCTTTCCCTGAGGATTTTCTCCAGGTCCATTTTTATTTCCGAATATACGGAGAAAAGGGTATCGCAGTAGGAGTCGTAATCCGCTGCTATGCTGCCGCTGAATCCAAGATCCTCTCCCTTCATGTAAAGATTTTTTCCTTTACTCACGTAAGAGACGTATCTGGAGGACTTCTCAAGATAGGAAAGGCCAATCCTGGATTCCTCAATGAACTTCGATGCAATGTTGGAGATATTCTGAATTCCGATTTGAGCAGTAACAAGCTCGGCAATGCTCTCGTCACCGTACTGGCTGAATACCTTCCTGTAAAATTCAGCACCTCTGTTTGGATTGGGTGCAAATTCCTTATCATACAGGTTTCTGATGTCAAGATTGGAGGTCCTGCTGTATCTGGAAAGGAGAGCACCGCGGTCGATCATTCTCTCCATCTTCAGAACAAAGACGTTCTTATTGCGGTTGGAGAACTGATCGCGCGTACTGCTCATGCTTTTTCCTGAATATTACTTCCTTCTCCTTTTTGGCGCTGTCTTTTTTCCGGGCTTTTTGTCGGAACCGGGCATGGGAACGAAGTACACATCCGTCGGGCTGATCTTCAAATTCCTTCTGAACTTTGCCCTCACCGGCATTCCAATGTACATGTCTTCCTGTGACGCTCCGATCAGCCTGCCAAGGAATAATGAGTCGACACCGTCGAATTCCACGAGAACCAGGTTGAAAGGAGTCTGAGGAAGAAATTCCTCGCTTCCGAAGTAACACGTTGTATAGGAGTGTATCCTTCCCTCCAGAGGAAGCTCATACCACGTTGTTTCAGCACCACATTCCATGCAGTGAGCCCTTGGTGTTGCAAAAACATAGCCGCATTTCTTGCACTTGCTTCCCAGAAGCTTCTTCTTTCCCAGTGCCCTGAAGAATTCAGAATCCTGTGCATAGGAATGAATGTAATCAATCTCATAGTGAGATTTCACTATTAGAGGATCGAAACTGTAAACCTCTGTCCCTTCCTGCGTCTCTTCCATCTTTGCGTTAGGATCAATTGTCATTTTACCGCCTCCATTATAGATACTGTAACATATGTACCTGTGCCGGCATGACTGTGTATTAAACCTCTCTTTGGATTATTCAGCTGAAGCCTGTCGTTCCCAAAGTGCTTCTTTATTCTCCTCTGAAGCTGCCAGAACATGAACACTGCCTGCATGATGCCGGTCGCACCCACAGGATGCCCGCATGCCAGGAGACCGCCAGAAAAGTTAACGGGTATCTTTCCCTTGAGCTTTGGCTTTCCCTCATCTATGAACTGACCGCCCTCACCATACTTGCAAAGGCCAAGATCCTCATATGTCTGGATCTCTGATGAGGTGTACGCATCATGTAATTCAATTGCATCGAGTTCGTTTATGGGATCCGTAATGCCGGCGCCCTCGTAAGCCTCCTTTGCAGCCATTCTACCGGCCCTGAATGAATGTATCCCTGGATATCTGAGGTTCTTGTAGTCAGATTCCTTCTCATTGGGTAGGAGAGGAACCTTGTGGAAAGGTCTGTCCGCAAGTCTCATGGAATCCGTGCCTGTACCGATGCTCTTGATCAAGACCGGTCTGTCACTTAGCTCAAAAGCCTTTTCCTCAGATGCAAGGATTGCGACTGCTGCACCATCTGACATTGCACAGACATCCAGCCTTGTGAGCGGATACGCCACCATTGGTGCTTTCCTGACATCCTCCACTGTTAACTTCATGGGGCTCTGGGCATATGGGTTATTGAGAGCGTTTTCATGATTCTTTATGGAAACCTTTGCAAGCTGTTCAACCGTTGTTCCGAACTCGTGCATGTGTCTCACTGCCATCATGGCATAGTAACCTGTGTAGAAACCACCCACAGGATAATCAAAATTTGTATCGCTTGCAAGTGCTATGAATTCATTTCCCTTCCATGTGTTCACATGAGACATTGATTCAAAGCCATACACTGCACAGGTATCCATCCTACCGGATGCAATCTCCTCATAACCTGTCTGGAAGGCGAGACCGCCAGTTGCGCCTCCTCCTTCAACCCTCTTGCTTGGCTTCGGTGTTAGACCGAGATAATCCTGCACCATGATACCAGACATGAGCTGCCTCTGGAAATGATCAGCGAAATATGAGGCAACAGAGCCATCTATGTCATTTAGTGTCATACCTGCATCATTTAGAGCATAATCAAATGCCTTCTTAACACGCAACCTGAAATCCATGTCAGGTATTGCCTTTGCAAATTTTGTGACACCACCCGACACCATGTATACCTTTCTTCCCTGGTGTTTCATAAATATCAATTCCGCATTATGGGAACGCATAAAAATTATTC
>JAMCUH010000051.1 GCA_023379435.1 Thermoplasmatota archaeon
GCCAAGAAATTCCACGACTGATATAAAAAAGGCAAGAGCTATGGTAAGGGTAACGAGGAGAACGTGTGAACCTATGGAGAAAGCAAAGAAAAACCTGTCAAAGTTCACAACATTTACCATATCTTCCGACTGTTTATTGCTCCTTAATATTTACGTTCTAGGATGAAAAAAATCACACCATCGGAATAAAAGGCACATCAGCAAATTCAGAAATAATTCACCATACCGAATGATGATGCTTTGCTCCTTTCCAGTCCAACCCTGTTGCATTTCCATGGAACCACTGACAGCCTGATCAATACCTGTGCAATTTATCATCAGGCTAATTTTTACGCTGGAATTGAATCAGATGCCAGAAAATTTCTCTGCTGTTATAAGTCCGAAAATTCTCTTATCCATTTTCCCCATCTGTTATGTGCCCTGAAATTCTTTTAGCTCCACCATGAATTCCATAAGAGAACATAACCTTCTGAAAAGTTACAGAATATTTCTAAGGTGCCTATTATGCAATGCATTCCGTTCCCTTGAGGTCACCCACTTCCGGGACCGCCATAGACCAATGGTTAAATATTGATGTGACAATTCATTCCTTACCATGAAAAGGATAGTAATAATTGGAGGAGGGTTCGCGGGTCTCCGGGTTCTTTTCAGGCTTAGAAAAGCTCTTGGAAGCACTGTCGAAATAACACTCATAGATAAATCAGAATTCAGTATTGAAAAGCCTTCACTGCCGGAGGTCGCCTTTGCAGGAAAGGAGGTGTCAAAGGTCAGAATTCCTCTGCAGCGAACTGTGGAAAGAAAGGGGTATAAATTCATGAAGTGCAGTGCTGTGAAAATTGATCCTGTGAACAAGACCATAATGACTGATAGCCAGGAAACAATCGGCTATGATATCCTTGTTATTGCAACTGGAGCTGTGAAAGATTATGATTCAGTTGAAGGGTTTAGAGATTTTGGGTTTTCAATCTGTGATGATTTTCAGGCAGAACGTCTTGCACAGCGGTTGAATAGTTTTGAGGGGGGCAGGATCGTGGTGGGATCTGCCCGTACAGAATGGGACCCGAACAGCACTGATATAAGACTGGATGCGCCGTGCGAAGGGCCCATAGGTGAGATCATGTTTATGGTGGATACCTATCTGACAGAGCGTGGAATAAGGGAAAAATCAAGTATTACAGTATTCACGCCGGGTCCGGTATTCTTCGATGATGTTGGAGAAAGCATACGTGCAGAGATCGTGCCATTCATGAAAAAACACAATATTTCAGTTATAACAGAAAAGGTTCTCGCCAGCATTGATGAACATGCGGTTCACTTCGAGGATGGCACCAGCCTTGACAGTGACCTGACAATCATTATTCCCCCGTACAGAGGACCGGATGTCATAACAGCTTCCGGCATTGGAGACAGCAGAGGGTTTGTAAAAACTGATTATGAAATGCGCCACACAAAATTCAGGGACATTTTTGTGATTGGAGATGTGAATGCCGCTTCTATGCCAAAACTTGGCCATATAGCCATAATGCAGGGTGATGTTGCATCTGCAGCAATAATCAGGGACTTAACCGGCCATGGAGAGGTACCGAAACCCAGACCCGAGATATTCTGCATAATGAACAGAGGAAGTGAAGGGGCAACCGTTATACTATCAGATTCCCTGTTTGGTGGGAACCGTGACATTGCTTATAGTGGTAGAATGGCGCCCACATTTAAATGGGGCTTCGACTCATACTACTTCTACACCCACGGCCATATGCCACCGGAAATTTTCCAGGGCCCAGTAGAATGGCTCGTGAAGTTACTGAAAACAAATGACTGAAAATCAATGATGTTTACACCCCATCATTTTATGCGTTGTATCTTCCTATCATAGAGATCATAAATTCGTTTTCGCCAGGAAATCCTGTGTGATGCATAATGTTCTGTGCATGCCTGCAGGATCTTCCATGCACCTTAATCCAAACTAAAGATCATGGAAAATAACCTGATCCCAGTGATTTCATCCTGATTCTAATGATGTCTTCCATTTCCGTAATAATTTGAATTTCTTCTGTTAAAAGGCCTGCTTCCGTTAAAATTCCCACGATTACCATGGAACGGCGCATCAGAGCGGTCGCTTTCGGAATGTCTGTATTCCCTATCATATGGCAAAGTATCAAGCTCTATTTCTTTCATGCTGATACCCAGCTTCTTCTCTATCTCATAGATATGAGCGGCGTTTCCCCTTTCAAGAATGGTGAATGCCTCGCCGTCCTTTCCCATTCTCGCTGATCTTCCAACCCTGTGGGCGTATATTGCCGGTTCAGACGGTATGTCAAAATTGATTATGCTGGATATTCCGTCTATGTCGAGCCCTCTTGCCGCAACATTGGTTGCAACTAGAATGGAAGACCTCTTTCTGAATTCTTCCATTGCCCTCTCTCTCATGGCCTGAGTGAGATCACCATGTATTACTGTTGCCCTGTGACCGTTCTCCCTCATGATCCTGTGCAGGCTAGCGGCCCCTCTCTTTGTCTCTGTGAATATTATGGACTTTTTCGGTTTGTACTGATCCAGGTATGCCATCAGAGTGGCAACCTTAAGGGATCTCTTGGACTGTGCAAAATAATGAGCTATTTTTGGGACCGTGATCGTGGAATCACTTCCCGTTCTTATATATTCGGGATCATGCATATATCTTCTTGACATATCCAGAACGCGTTTTGGTATTGTTGCAGAATAAAGCAGCATCTGAGTCCTGTGACCTATGCCGGAGATTATCTCCTCTATGTCATCAATGAAGCCCATGTCAAGCATCATATCAGCCTCATCAAGAACCAGCGTCCTGAGAGCATGAAGATCAAGCGCCCCACGGTTCATCAGATCAAGTATCCTTCCCGGTGTGCCGACGACTATGTGCGGCCCCCGTCTTAAACCATCAATCTGCCTTGCAATACTGCTTCCACCATAGATGACTGCGGTTTTGATGTGCGAAGAACGCCCCATCTCCAGGGCTACACTTTTTACCTGCAATGCCAGTTCCCTGGTTGGTGTAATAATCAGTGCCACCGGGCCGTTTTTCTCCCTGATGCCGTTAATTATGGGAATGAGATAGGATCCGGTCTTCCCTGAACCGGTCTTTGACCTCACTATCAAATCGCTGCCATCCATTGCCGGTCCAATTGATATTGCCTGTATTTCCGTAGCATCCTGGAAATTCATCCTTTCTAAATCACTCAAAAGTTCCTTCTGTAAATTAAATTCCTCAAATTTCGTCATTGTTAACACTTGTTGGAAAAAACTATTCCTGCACCATCATTGCTATTCAGTATTAAAAGGAGCAGGTTTTTCTGTTGGAGATGAATTAAAATTTCATAAAAATATGCATTTTAAAGGTCAGTAGATTGTTGAGGCGTTCTGGAGACCTCCCCTCAGCTCATCAATGATATTGCAGATGGATATTGGGAGAAGCCTGTCATCGCAACTGGAATAAGTTATGTGCCAGGTATCCGCCAGGGATATCCTCTTCTCGACTATTGTGGCAACTTCCGATCCGCCGGAATCGCTGAGCACAATTGTCTTTCCGAGGGCACCAAAATCAGAATGCAGAACGGTGTTTCCTGATGCATCTGTAACATCGAGCTTCGCTTTTTCAAAGCCATGGTGTTTCACCACTGCACCATAGAGTTTGGTGTTTTCTGAAACATCATATATGGAGTATTCCTTTGGGGTCTCGAATGTCCTAACCTTGCGGTCGAATTCCCTTGCTATGAGGATAGCCTGGTTTCCCTGCTGATCATGTATGGTGAAATTGAAGAAATTCTGCATCTCGCGTTCAACCTGCTTGAAGAAGCCTCCCTGCGAAGATGCCTGTGGATTCGCAAACCCATAAGATACAGCCAGGATCAGGTTCCCGTTTTCATCTGTGACAATCTTGTCCAGTGTTCCGGCAATATTTCCCATCAGGAAAGTTGACGGGTAAACGAATGTTCTTTCCCTTCTTACCTTAATCTCTCCATACTGAGAAAGCAGTGTATTCAGATTACCAATTATCTGTGATGCCATATAATGAGTATTATGTGTAACATATAAATATTTGTAAAAAAGGACTTAATTTTGCAGGAATTTCCCTGGAAATGGATTCAATGGCATAATTGCGATAGAAGATTCATTTCATCATTCTGGCATTTATGGGAGAGTGTTATATATTTATATATCATACACAATTTTACCAGTGTGAATGTAGGTTCCATAGACAGAAGAAATGATATGAGATGCATAATTTCCCTGAGCGAGCATACACCTCTTTTTCAATATTCCCAGAGAAGTGATCTCAGTGCCCTTGCCTCTCTCTCAGTTGATGGGGAAAAGAGGTATCTTACCTATCTTTTTAAAAGGGAGGCACAGGAATCAAAGGATGAGGCCATACTTTTAAGCAGATTCGGTGCTGATAAGAGGAGAAATGACTATATTGTCAGGGAGAGGATAAACAATGTGGGGAAGCTTGACATAATTCTAAGGATACTTTCCACGTCCACTGTTATCTCTAACTTTATGAGCCTCTCGGAGGGGAGTTTTCATGTTGACTTCAGATTTCACTCCTCCATTAAAAAGAGAATATCCGAGATAATTGCAGAATACACTGAGGATGTTGAGAGCACGTCGGTAAGATATCTTGGCCCCTCCCCGGGTATCGTGAAAATGCTTTCCGATTTCAACAGGAAGGAG
>JAMCUH010000052.1 GCA_023379435.1 Thermoplasmatota archaeon
TAAACCTTCGAAACCATGAACCCAATATATCTGGCGATAAAAACAGAATATTATATTAAAAGTGTACTATTTCATTCACCTAAAAATTGAGGTGATTTCATACCCTCATACTATTGCTCTTTATAAATTAGAATTTTAATTTATGAGACTTGTTGAAGAGACTTAGATCTTTATTTCCATATTTGAGAATTATTAAGAAGGATATGGCACTGACTTGTCAGTTAAAATAATATATTGGATAAAATTTGTGTGTAAACGTTAAAACATATTCCTCTATGATCACTCATTCTTTTTGAGAGGTTTAAGGTTGTCAAATTTCAGGGAACCGGCCGATTTAGTGTAGTTTGTAACTTTTCTCTCGAAGAAGTCAGTTTTTGTTTCATTCATTGTGGCATATGTATCAACCCATCCCATTGGATTTTCCCTCACATCATAGGGCTGCGCCATGCCAATAGCCGCTGCCCTGCTATTTCCGAGGTACTTTATATAACGATCAATGAGCTGGTCAGACAATCCCAGGATCTGATTCTTCGTAACATAATGACCCCATTCAATCTCGTGAGATACCGCAGTTTTCAGCATTTCTACGAGATCTGACTCTAGCTGTGGTGTGAATACCTCAGGATTTTCCTCCTTAAGTGTTCTCATTATATTTGTGAATAGGGCAAGATGGGTATTTTCATCTCTCTGAATTAGCCTGATAAGACTCACTGTTCCACCCATCTTATCTTGTCTACCCAGGGAATAGAAGAAGGCGAAACCACTGTAGAAATATATACCTTCAAGAAGGAAATCTGCCATGGAGCTTTTTACAAAATTTTCCTCTGTTGGATCATTGATAAAGCTCTGATATTGATCTGTAATGAATCTGTTCCTCCGGAGGAGATGTTCATCATCTTTCCACATATAGTAAACCTCATCCCTGGTGAGCCTGTCAACGACCGATGTAAGGAGATAATCATAGCTTTGGGCATGTATTGTTTCAAAGAACGCCTGGGTCTTTAGACAAGCCACTACCTCCGGTGCCGTTACGTAGAGAGAGATGGCACTGAGGTTGTCCACCTGTATACTGTCCAGGAATATGAGAAATGAAAGAGTTTTTTTGTATGCTTCCTGTTCAGCCTCTGTAAGCCGTGGAAACATGAGCTTGTCATCACCAAGTGGAACCTCTTCAGGTACCCAGAAAAACTGCCTCATTTTCCTGTAAAGCTGTTCTGCCCACTCATATTTGCAATTCTGGAACTCCAGCAGATTGGTGGAATTTCCATGAATCAATCTCTGCTGAATCTTGTCTCTTGACCCCTGTGGATTAAAAAGTAGCTTTTTCTCCATTTTAATCACGCCTGACATGCCTCACAGTTATTATCGGATTCATGTTCTTCCTTTGTGTAATTCCTGAAATAGTATATCGTCTTCAAACCCAGTTTCCATGCACTGTGGTAGAGTTCCATGAAACTCTCTTCGTTCAGATCCTCGGTGGCGTAGAGATTCATAGACTGACTCTGATCGAGATGCCTCTGCCTTATGGCAGCAGCCTTAACACTCCAGAACTGATTGATCTTATGTGCCTCCTTGTAAAGAGGAAGATTTTCCAGCGTCAGGTTTGGTGCCACCCTTCTTATAAGGAATCCCTTCTTTTCCTCTGTAAATATGGGCTTGAAAATCGGATCGATACCTGCTGTTGATCCGGAAATTACCGATGTGCTTCCAGTTGGTGCTATTGCCATTATATATCCATTTCTGATTCCATTCATATTTACCTCCTCCTTCAGCTTGAGCCATTTCTCGTCGTTGTAACCCCTTAGATCGAAATACGCTCCAGTTTCCCAATCACTTCCGGGGAACATTGGATAAGCACCCCTTTCCTTCGCCAGGTCACAGCTGGCCTTTATGGCAATATAGTTGATGTGCTCGAAGAGCTTGTCAGCGTAATTGAGATGCTCATCTGATTCCCACTCTATTCCCTTATCAACCAGATGCTGATGATATCCAGAGATGCCAATTCCGATAGCCCGATACTTCATATTCGTTATTTTTGCTGCGGGAACAGGTAAGTTGTTCATTGTAATAACGTTATCAAGCATCCTTACCTGTACTGGGATAACTCTTGATAAAAGTTCAGGAGTGTTGCAGCGTCCTAGATTTATGGACGATAAGTTACAAACAACAAGGTCACCTGGATGCCTTGTCTGTAATATAACATCATCCTTTACGGTTATTTCACCATTCATAGTGGTACTCTGGTTCTGTGTGATTTCCGTACATAGATTGGATGAATAGATCATACCAGCATGTTTGTTAGGATTCATCCTGTTGACCGTATCCCTGTTGAATATGAACGGCCCACCTGTTTCATAGAGGCTCTTAAGTATGAGGCCCATCAAGGAAATCGAATTAATTTCTGTTTTTTCAATCCTTTCGTCTGAAATGCAGTCAAGATACTTTTTCTCCCATTCCTCTCCCCATGAATCTTCAAGTCTCCATCCCTTCACTTCAAATATGTTGTGCGGGTCCATGAGATACCAAGGATCACCGTTTTCAATGCACTTCCAGAATCTGTCTGGCACACATATGCCAGGAAACACATCATGCGCCTTACGTCTCTCGTCTCCGTTGTTGGTTTTAAGATCAAGAAAATCCACTATGTCCTTATGCCAAAGGTCAAGCCATATACTGATTGCACCAGCTCTCTGACCGAGTTGGTTAACAGAAACAGCTGTATCGTTATATAACCTGATCCATGGGATTACCCCACTGCCAATATTCTTGTATCCCCTGATGCTTGACCCCATTGCTCTTACATGTCCAAGATAAACTCCCATTCCTCCCCCATTCTGAGAGATCTTTGCGAAGGTGGTGAGACCTTCAAATATCCCACTGATGGAATCATCAGGCGTATCTATGAAACATGAACTAAGCTGCCCAAAAGGCCTCCTCGCTTGAGCAAGCGTTGGTGTGGCCATTGTTATCATAAGATCCGAGAGAACCTCATAAAACCGTATAGCCCAGGAGACCCTTTCTTCGGGTTGTTCTGCCAGTGCAAGGTACATTGAAAGACCCATGAAAATATCCTGAGGAAGTTCGAAATATGCTCCATCTCCAGACTTCACAGAGTAGCGATCCATTAGGTGCTTGAGACCAGGATATGTGAACAAGAGGTCTCTCTCGGGTCTAATTGCCATTTGAAAGAACTCGTAATCCTCAACAGAATACTCAGTGAGAAGTCTTGGATCATATCTTTCAGATTTTACAAGCTCCTCAACCAGTTTTCTGAATGATCCATATGGTTCACCTCTTTTTAGTGAAGACTCCCTGTACAGGTGGTGAAGTAGAAGTCTTGCGGCAACAAGGGTCCACTCTGGTCTTGATAAGGATGTCTTTTCATTCGCCACCCTGATAAGGGTCTCCTGTATAGTTTTTGTAGATATGTTTTGTGTAAAATGAATCTGAGCATCCATCTCAAGTTCAAGAGGGTCAACGTTCAAACCATCGCACGCCTTGTTAATGACATTTCTTATTTTGGAAATATCAATCGGCACGATTTTACCTTCTCTATTTATAACAGTGGTAGGTCTATGATAAAGCTCCATTCTTTCACCTTCGTTTTACACAATGCAGGCTGAATGCGATCCTGCAAATTGTGCAAACGTCACAATCCGTTGTTATAAATAAAAGCTTTTTGTACTGAACCGGATTGTTGTCCACCTTTTAGAAGAACTTAACTGATTGGTTATTAACTAGCAAACTGTTGACTATCTAAATCCATTGAATATCAAAAATTGTTACAGAAACGTAAAAGATTATTGTCCTGATAATACCGTCCTATCCATTATATATTTATTGGATCATTTTCATTTAATTTGTGTAGTTAAGTCATTCCGTTATTATAATTATCTGGATAAGGCAAAAATTCTTTGTTTTCTCCAATCTACTGCACAGGATCGATTATTCAAGAATTAAGGGAATTTAATGTCATAATAGGTAGATTTCAATAAATGTAACTAACTCTTTAAACATGAAAAAGATACGTGGATTCTTAAAAAAACATAATAAAATTCAGAAACAACCGTATAGACAAGAAACCATACGTAATTCATCGAGGAGTTTGTGTTTTTTAATACACGAGTCCTTAGAGTAAATAAATCAAATCCCTTCTTTACCGTTGTACAAAAAAATAAGCCTTAGCCGAAGTTTATTTTCTCTTATAGCCCTTATGACACCAAAGATCCTTTCTATCGGGTATGTCTATTATCAGCAAGGTCTTTGACATAACCGTCTACATTTATAAGAACTTACCCCATTTATACTTCATTCATTTTATCTGTTCACCTCTAAGGAAAACATGGTTCACTCTGTTTAGATCTTTAATGTTTCCAGGAGGTTCCCCTTCTACTGAGATCACATTTGCCGGAAATCCGTACATAATTCTTCCTCGTTTTAGACCCATTTTGCTAACGTTTCATGCTGCGGTTTTCATGGCTTCTTCGTTTTTTACACCACAGATTTCAGTCATTAGAAACATTTCCATCCGGTTTTTGCCAATATACTTTATAATTATTTTCATTGAAGTGAAATTCAACAATCAGATTAAAACCATAACTAAAGGAAAACATGAACCTAAGGCAATAAAGTCGATAAATACTATGAGGTACAAGGCCCCTAGCGATAATATGGAGCAATTAACAAAAAAATTCAGATCGATTTTATTTCAGCAAATGTATCAAACCATGGCAGTGGGTTTCCACTAATGCCCGGATACATGATCTCCTGGTTTGCGGTTTTTAAAACCCTGTTAGCCTGGGCCTGCGAAAACTTTGCAATGGAGAGGTCGCTCAATCCTGGTATCATACCGGCGGACACAGACTGAACAAAATCGGTTTCTATATTCACCATCTCTCTAACTAGATTTGAAATAGACCTCTTGAACTCACCAGTTGACAGTTTCGGGTTTTCCTCTAACGTGGTGTTATAAACATGAAGAAGGAATGTTGAATGTTCCCTTATATCCCTGTGAACATATTTCAACAAATTAGATGAACTTGTAAGTTTGGACCTTCTGGCCATTGCATAGATGAGACTGAATTCCGTTAGGGCGAATACCGTACCGGATATAGCACAGACAACGACGTTCCTTAAGTAGTTATCAGTTGTTGGATTGTTACAAAATTCAAGCAGTTTAGCATTGAAAAGAGAGTTTCTTTTTCTAAGCTCCTCTGAAGTTCTCCAGACATTGTAGACGTTTTCGCTCTCAGTGAGACCAACTGAACTCTCTATAATTTTAGAGTAAGCGTAAGCGTGTTTAGCGTTCTGGAATTGCAGGACAGAGAAGCCGAGACTGACCTCCGGGGCAGTAATATATTGGTTCACTATTTGATAATTCAGATAAGTAAGGCTCTCTATACTGTTAACAGAACAGAGAATTTTTTCAAAGGCTTTTTTTTCTATCTCAGACAGGGAATCATAATCTTCCTTTTCCTTGGACATGTCTATCTTGTCAACGCTCCAGAAATTCTCAGAATGTTTTCTAAACAGTTCCATAGCCCAAGGATATTTATGTGGAATCAGTTCCATCAAATTGGTGTTAGTTCCACCGATGATTTTCCTCCTGCTGAGCCATTTATCACCTGACTCATTGAGTAGAGTAAACTTCTGAATCTTCTGGTTTAATGACAGACCATCGCTTCCCGTTGAAATCATATATTTATCACCCTGATCCAATTAAACTAGTACGGAATTGGACTTTAATCTGGATTCTAATGTGGTAGTTGTATAAAAAAATTTTGAGTCCCTCGTTATGAAAAAATCGCTTTAAAAAAATTAATAATTGGCTACACTTGAATAAGTAGGCCTAATCTCCTTTCTTTCGAGTGCTGAATATCTAATGAAACAGGATGGTCTCGAACGACATATTAAAAATGGAAGAATCATACGATTTACAAAACATGATTAAAATAGACAGTGAACCATTCCTTAGCATGCGACTCGTTGAGTGTGTGCCAAACTTCAGCAATGGAATTGATTCAAGTGTCGTGGAACAGATAGTCGGTGCAATCAAGTCAACCGATACGGTTAAAATTTTGGACATAGAAATGGATGCAAGTCACAACAGATCCGTGGTAACATTTATTGTATCGTTTGAGAATGCCGTGAATGCCGCATTTAACGGTATAAAGGTTGCAGCATCCCTTATCAACATGGAAAAACATCATGGAGAGCATCCGAGGTTCGGTGCAGCTGATGTGGTTCCGTTCATTCCTATTTCCGGCGTGACAATCGGAGAATGTGTTGAACTGGCGAGAAAATTGGGAGAGAGGGTTGGCAGTGAGCTCTCTATTCCTGTATACCTTTATTCTGAAGCTGCCACTAAAGATTCCAGACGAAACTTAGAAAACATTCGTAACTCTAAATTTCAGTATGAACAACTGAAGGAACAAATTAATCGGCAAGAATGGATCCCGGATTACGGTCCTTCCGTGGTAGGAAGCGCAGGAGCATCTATAATTGGTGCAAGGGACTTTCTAATAGCCTATAATGTATATCTGGATACACAGGATCTCAATATCGGTAAAAAAATAGCTACAGCCCTGAGAGCAAAGGATGGTGGACTCGCTTTTGTTAAGTCTCTGGCTTTTTTCATAAAAGAAAAGAACCAGATTCAGATTTCAATGAACCTCACAAATTTCCACAAAACTCCCATATATCGTGCGCTTGAACTTGTTCGTCTTGAAGCGAAAAGGTACGGCCTCAGTGTTACAGAATCTGAAATTGTGGGTCTAGTTCCCCTGGATAGCATTCTCAACTCTCTCTCCTATTATCTATGTATGGATAGGATCGACCGAAAAAAGATTCTTGAATACAAGCTCTTGGAAACTCAATAAAGCTTTTCTGCAAACTTTTATGCCTGTACTTGACTTTACTTAAATCACATATGGAATTTGAGGAATTTCTCAGAAGGCTTGGAAGCGCAACACCTACGCCTGGTGGAGGGTCTGCAAGTGCGGTTGTTGGCAGCATCGCAATATCACTTACAAAGATGGTGGCCAATCTAACTGTCAATAAAAAAGGATATGAATCTGTGCAAGAGAGGATGGGGGAAATTATCAGGGAATCTGATGTTATCATGTCAGATTTCCTGAAACTGGAGAAAGAAGATGAGGATGCGTTCAACCTCATTTCACAGTCATGGAAACTTCCGAGAGCCACGGAGGAGGAAAAGCAGGCCAGGAAAAGGAAAATTAACGAGGCAACACTAATTGCAATACGGCCTCCACTCAAGATAGCTTCCAGAGCCATAAGGACAATTGAATTGGCTACATACGTTATGCAAAATGGAAACAGAAATGCCATATCCGATGCATTGTGTTCAGCGGAATTTGCTTATAGTGCATTTAAGGGTTCCATCAGCAATGTGAACATAAACCTGAAATCACTTCCAGAGGAAATGAGTGAGGGGGAGAATTTGAAAGTGAAACTCCTGGAAGGATACGCGTCCAACATATACAACAAGTTTATGAAACTGTTTAAGGAAACTCCCTTGAAATAATTATTATCCTTTATTACAATTTTATATAAAGCACTGACAGAAAAGCTAAAGTCCCCAGGGAAGATTATCACGTGACATATACCGAAATAATATCTTTCTAAGTGCATAGAGGAACAACCTTTGTCAAAATTGGATGTTGTAATACAAAAAATTTTATGTATCTATTTGGATATATTCTAATCCATTTTATATATAGATTCACTTTGTAAATTCTTCATGGTTATTTTCACATGAGCAATGATAAATGGAATACTTAGGGTGTGGGACACTATTCTCGTTCAGCTTCTCCTTCCGACCTTGTAATTATGACATAAACCCTCTTTCCAAGGTATCTTCTAGGCACATCAGCTTTGGCAGATGTGCCCTGTTTTGTTACAGTTCTCTCCAATATACCTTCTATCTGGTCATCTGTTATGCTCAGCTTGTTGCCAAGTACAAAGACCTTCCTGCTCACACATGGTTAA
>JAMCUH010000053.1 GCA_023379435.1 Thermoplasmatota archaeon
GGAACAGGCCTGATCTCACTGGTAGAGTGTACTCAGAAAAAGAAGTCAGGGAAATGCGAAATGAACGTATCTCGCGTCTATCTTGATACCAGTATACTGATCAAAAGGTACGTTAAGGAGGAAAACACCACCCTAGCTGACAGCTACTTCCATAAAGCCCAGCGAGGGGAGACAGTTATTTGTCTGTCTGAGATCAACCTTGGCGAGGCGGCTGTTGTTTTTGACAAATACTCCAGGAAAACGGGTATTGACGTGAGAAACCGTCTCCAAGCAATGCTAAGTGAGTTGGGCTCACTTGAAAGATCCTCCTCGGTTGAAATATATCCTGTTAGTAGCCAGATAATCAGGAAAGCTGTCGAGGCAGTTCTTGAACTACACATATACATTGTAGATGCAATTCAGCTGGAAACCTGTATTGAAGGAGGGGCGACTATGTTCTGCTCGGCTGACATGGAACTTAATGCAGCAGCCAAGAAGCTTGGTATAGAAACGGCCCTGTGAGTGCCGTATTATGATTTTTCTTTTCTATTTGGGGAACTTCTAATCAGGCATAAGTATCAATCCCAGGTATAATGCGAGA
The DNA here is from genome assembly GCA_023379435.1 of Thermoplasmatota archaeon. Lineage (GTDB taxonomy): Archaea > Thermoplasmatota > Thermoplasmata > Thermoplasmatales > Thermoplasmataceae > WAQW01. The sequence goes on from JAMCUH010000053.1 coordinate 581, forward strand.
ACAGCAACTAGCTTCTTGTCTCAAGAACCTTCAACAGTATTTCCTTAAACATTAATCAAATCACTACCGGTCCACTAGGTTTCTCTGGCAATAAAACCAAAGTCACCTCTACCTGTCAAAATTCGTCCAGTTACATAAGAACTGTATATAACGATGGAATATTATCTTCGTATGGTTTCAAGAAGTGATTTGCTACTTTCTTTCATCTACGCGTGGGGAAAGTCAAAGAAGAACAATGAGCCAGTCCCATCAGTTACACATTTACAGAAAGAGATTTTTCTCCTCTGTAGAAGGACTCCGTTCGCAGAAATGAAAGATGTCTATCACTTCGAACCTCTCTGGTATGGCCCATTTTCCAAGGAGCTTTCCAGTGATCTTACCGATTTCCAATCGAGAGGTATAATTTCATTCGGTGAAGTGAGACTTACCAACGAAGGATTTAAAATTGCCGCTTCCATCTGGAATAATTTAACTGACTTTGAAAAACAGCAAATATTTGACGTAAAGATCAACTTCAATTATATGAGTTTAAATGAATTGCTTGATACGGTGTATTCAATGTACCCAAAATTCACTAAGAGATCGGCCCTCGAGAAGGAGGTAGTTGATAAGTACTTCGCTGATTTTCTACAGCAAAATGGAATAACTGAAGAAGATGTAGTTTCCGCTGTCAACTTGGCTAAGAAGACATTGAGACAATAAATTCAACTCGTAATAGACACAAATGTCGTGTTGGCCTATCTGATCTCAGGTTCCAATCAATCCTCAAACGCTAGGGTATGCAGGAGGGTTGTAAGTGGATCTGATAAAGCATTTACATGCGATATACTATACGGCGAATTGAAAAGACTTCTTGATTTAGATCCAGACCTGGTTGAGAAAATTTCACAAAGTGGAAAGAAGGAAAGAGACGTATTTCGCGCATTAGATAATGTTAGGACTGAGTATTTGAACTCTAGACTTGACCCTTACGTTATGCAATTGAATTTTGTTAAAACCGAGAATCTTACAATAGATCCTAAGGCAATAAAAGATGTGGGTAACGATTGGTACATGATTTCTATAGCCAAATCTGTCAATATAGATTACATTATCACATGGAATACCCAAGATATTCTCAAGTATGCTGCAGTAAATGGCATAGACTTAAAGAGGATATTGGAGCCTCCAAAATACTTAGGGTTATTGTAATGAACGATAACGTCTTCGGTGAGTGCATCGAAATCTTGGTTTTTACCAAGTATGCCATCTCTGTTTTTGTGAGGATTTTGTATTCGCTTGAAACATTAATCAAATCCTAACCAGTACAAGAATACGATAGTCAATAATTATCTCATAAGGATAATGTGCAAAAATAGGTTTAGCCCAGATCAGAGCTCTTTCGTGTCATTACTTTGGAACTTGCAATCTTGTACAGTTTCAAGTCATCAGTAACAAAATTGTAACCTGCTTCAATGGCTGATACAAGATAAGATGAATCGTAGAATGTTAGCCCATCCTCTAATGATAAGTTCAGCACAGAATCTGGTGACGGTGTGATTTGTTCCATTGAATCGATTAATTCGAATATTACAGCACCTAACTCTGTTGCTTCTTTCTTTGATATATTATTTCTAATTTTAGCACCTTTCCATAAAACGTTACCTATTTCATATTTGGCAATTGGAATCGTTGCCCCGACAATGAGTATATTATACTTACCTTTCTGAAAGAGGTTAAAAATTGCAGAAGCATCCAGTAGGTTCATCTTTCTCTGTCTTCCCTGATGTCTGAAACTATTTCATCCAGATTCAGTTTCGAAATAACAGGCGTCATTCTCTTCATTTTCTCTATTAAGGCCTTATTGCTAGCCTTTCTGATTTCTTCTTGTACTGCTTTTCTGATAATTTCTGTTGGATTTAATCCAAGTTCCCTTAATTTTTCTCTATCTTCTTGTGAAATTTTTGCAGATACGGTTGTATATATTCTCATACTACATTATGTTATACACATATATTAAAAATGTGTATTACGCGATGTAGTCGATAGTAAACTACAGAATCCTACTTCATTTCCTGTAAGCCTTCGTGTTCGCATAAATTCCCCCGCATATCAGTATTATTTAGGCTTAACATTTTAATCAAATACCGACCGGTCCATTCTGAATTTCGTGGAATCTTTGACTCAAGTTAATGATGTCACGTTATTTGGTATTTACTAGTTTTTAAGTGTCTTATTGAATCTAAAAAATTTGGGACAATAAATTTTTGGGGCCACGGCCTTTCAGTGCTAATCAGGACAGTGGATGATTCAATTTTTACGATGATCCATGGGCTTTTTTATTCTAAAATCGCCCAAATGTATGTACACATGAGTGGAACATACTACAAACCTAGCGTAAGTTTCATCGACCAGGAAGATGAAATACCAGTTTTCTGCTATGATTAAATGGACGAAGGTTTTAAACACAATAGTCAGGCCAGTGGACACGAATCTTGCCATTATGTTCTTTCAAATGGTAAGATCTGTTAAGCCTTTGAATAAACCAAAACAGACATCATATTCAAACTCCTGAAAGTCAAATAATTGAACTGCCTATCACTTTGGACACCTAAATGCCCGTTTCCGGTTAAAACTAAATTCACAATTAGGGTCTTCAAAAGTGACTGAACTCATGATATTTATTTGCTTCTGTACACCCATTAGCGTTACAGTAATCTATGAGATTTCATCAATGATCTTAATACCTCTGACCTTCTTGAATGCTTTATCGTGAGTTAGAAGAACTTTTGATCCAGCGGCCTTCATGGTGGCAAGAATAACGCAATCTCTTCCTCCGAGTCCACTTATGGAATATTTAGATAGGAAACTGATTGAGGATTGCAAAATGGTGTAGGTGAAATCAACCAAGGTAAGAGTGGAAAGACTGGTTATCATTTCTATTTTTTCTTCCAGTACATTTACTGGAAGGATTCGGAAATAATGAGCCACTTCCATAAGGGTTACCGTACTCAAAACTACCCCTCCTCTTATGGCACTCTGCATTGATTCGTTCACGTAAATATGCTCAGGAAATCTTTCATCAAACCAGTAAATCCAATAATTCGCATCGACATACACCGGCTCCAAGGCAGATTCACTTCCAGATTTTCTTGAGATCTAGAGGATCAGAAACAGGTACTTTGGAATCTTTCTTAATGAAACCTTTCATATTTAGAATGAATTCCTCCGGTGATACTGCTTTCTCAAGTATTATTCTGTTTGATTCTGCATGTAGTTTTACGACCATTCCCTTCTTAAGACCAAGTGCTTCCCGAATCTCCTTTGAAATTACGATCCTTCCCTTATCATCAATTACTGCTTCTTGAGTCATTCCCACTATAATTCCCACATTATTCAAACGCATAAAAATATTTCTCTCATTACAACTGTGATGAAATGCTTAAGAGCCCAGAATAGGGAAAATTAACATCCATACATTGTTATTGGGGGATCACTGTTTAAGGAAGTGATATAATGGCCGATATGAATGAGAAAGTAGTTATGAGGGCTGGTACCTAAGCTTTTCTCACATATTCCCACTCTGTATCTACTCCTGATTATTTCCTGTAACTGTCTGTCTTCATCATGTAATATAATGGAGTTAGCTTTCCTTGGTACAATATGACACGACTAATCTGTATATACACGTCGGCTACTAAGTCATGTTTCTCCAGGGCATCTTAATCAAACTTTCGACAGCATTAAATATCGTCTGATTCTCTATTAGTGATGGTGTCTTTTAAATTAGATCAACTGGATCTTGATATCATTGATCTTTTAGAGGAAAATTGTTCAATGACATACAATGAGGTAGCTGATAAAACAGGTAAGAACATTTGGACTGTTCGTGACAGAATTATACTCCTTCGGCAGAGGGGTATTATAAAGTCATGTCGGGCAGAAATTGATTATGGAAAGCTTGGCCTCGGATGCAGGGCCATTATAAGCTTTAATGTACCAGCCGAGAAAATAGATGACTTTGTTGAATTTATTAAAAAAGAGAAACGCATAAAGAAATTTGTAATAACAACAGGTTCCAGGAGATTTCATATTCTAATGGTGGGAAGGGAATGCAGTGAGGTCAGGAACTATGCCAGAAAACAACTCCCAGATTTTGGAATTTATGATGTTGACTTCGAAGTAGTTCTTGATGAAATTCCATAGATTGTATCCAGGTTGACTCAGTTTTTCAACACCAAATGATTAGGCAGGTGACCCAGGTTCACAAAATTTGCGCGATTTCTCTTTAAAATACAATTTTTTGTCAGCATTCGTTAAGTAGAAATCTCCTATTAATCTGTTATGAGCAATGAAATGGAAGAAATTGAGAGGTTTGCAATATCTACACTTGGAGCTATGCCTGAAGTAATCAAACTTTTAGGCAATCATAACGTGGAAATGGCAAAAGAGCAGTTCAGAGAGAATAACACCCTTTATCTTGGGAGAACAAAGCTTCCTAAAAAAATTCTTGCGCTTACGGCACTTTCAGTGTCTCTGGCCAATGGACAGCCTGAGTCTGCGATGATTCACTTCAAGCTGGCTCAGAAGTTCGAGGCCAGCATGCTGGAAGTTCTTGATTCCATAAAGGCGGCAAAGATGGCACTTATGTCATCTACTATGGCTCTGATGGGAATCATACAACCCATCGTTGATAAATTCACTGGCCCTTCACATAAAAGTGCAGAGGTTGAAAAGATACTGAATGATGTGAAGACAGAATCTCGAATGGATTTTCTTCCTGACAACCTCAGTTCCCTGGCACTAGTGTCATTTGACCTACTGGAGGAACACCTCAAGGAAAAGGCAGAATTGATGTCTCCCTACGAGGTTGAACAGAAATATCTGTTCCTCATGGCATTTGCAGTGAGTATCTCAATAAGGTACGAGGAATGCGCCCGTGTCTATCTTACACAGTTTTTCCTCAATGGCGGGAATAAAGGAGAAATGGAGGATGCTCTCTTTCTCACCAGATTCATAACAGGCAACCGCGCACTGACTTCTGCAATGGAGATACTCAAGTGGTGATTCCTGGTAGGGTATGGAGTTCATAATGGAGCAGTGACTTTATCATGAGGAAAAGCACGCTAAATTTATTTGGATCTGAATGGTTCGGCATCGCCATATCAACTCTTGCGCTGGCCCAGGTTTATATCCTCGCCTTCGGGGAAACAGGGAGCATAGCCTTCAGGTATGTTGCAGAAGCTTTCTCAATACTTGGAATCTCAATCTTTGTGGTCATATTCAGCATATGGGTATATCGTGGATTCGCCTTGAAGGATCACGTATTCTCACACTGGAACAATCTTACCAGGATGAGTTTCACTGCACTTATTCCCATAATTGGATTCGTTGGCAATTACCAGCTCATATACTTTTTTGGCCTGTCAGGAACCACTGCAGCTCTGTCGGCAGTGGATTTCTACGCCAACTACATCCTTGCACTGGCATTGGGTGTGCTTCTGGGTTACAGGTTGTATACCAAGGAGATAAATCCACGTGAAATGAATTACGCGATTGTCATACCTCCACTGGCAATCGGCACAAGCGTATTCCTTGCCGGTTCACTTATGAAATTCTACGGAGGAGTGGAGGCTCAGGTAATCTATTTCTTGGTTCTCATGGGTCTTGGAATATTCTTCTTCCTTTTCATATTCATAGGCTCACTGGCCCTGGCAGGCCATGTTTCTACGAAGGTTCATGAGACATTGCCCACAACCATGCTGCCTGTAGGAATATCGAGTCTCATAATCATAAACCTGCTCTCACTTGCAAGCTTCGGGAAGATAGACCAGCTGTTCATTGGATTATCCTCAGTGGAATGGCTGTCTGTATTGCTATGGGGCTTTGAAGTCTGGAATTTCCTGGTCGTGATGATATTAATTTTAACGCATCCTGCCAGAGGAACGCTCGGAGTATGGGCATACGGATTCCCACTGGGGCTTTTTGCTACATCAACCATAAAGATCCTCGGGGTCACTCATTTATATGCGCTACTCTGGGCATACGTGACGATTGCCGTTATTCTCAACATACTGTGGGTTTATGCATGGTTGAACACAGGGATGTTCCTCAAAAACATGTTCAGCAGGGAAATCGCTGAGAAACGCGCAGTTCCAGTACGCAAATCCGGGAATAACAACTAAATGAAATATAGGGAAAGAAGCGTGATGGTCAGGACAGGCAGCGCAATTATGAATCCCACCTTCATGTAGTATCCGTATCCAATTTTTATTCCATTCTTACGATCCAGTGTGTGAAGCCATAGAAGCGTTGCAAGAGACCCTATGGGCGTAAATTTCGGTCCTATATCATTTCCTATGACGTTTGTGTAAATAAGATAATTTGCACTGTGAATTGAGGAGATGGATAGTGCCCCCAGCATAACAGAAGGCATGTTATTCATACTTGAAGCCAGGAAGGCGAAGAAGTATCCGGAAAAAACATATGGAAGTGGCCCCGGCAGAGACACTATGTGCGACAGCAAAATAACCATAAGTTCCGTGAGCCCGTTTAAACCGAGACCGTAGACAACGAGATACATTCCAAATGAGAAGATGACTATCTGCCATGGTGCTTCCCTGATGATCTTGGCAGTATCTATATCGCCCCATGACCTTGCAGAGATCATCACAAATGCTGCTACTGCCACAGATATGAATGCAATTGGGACATTGTAGATCCCCCCAACCGAATATAGAATTATGAGGACTATTATCACTGGAACGCTCATCCTTGCAATGAGTGGAGATCTTATAGCTTCTCCTGGGTTTCCCAGGATTTTGGTTGCATAGTGCGATATGACGGTTTTCCGATAGAACAGGTATAAAATAGCAAGGGATGCAGCAATGGATACAAGATCCGGGAGTATCATCACCCTGGCGTAGCCAAGGAATGAAATGTGGAAATAGGTGGTGCTCACTATGTTCACCAGGTTGCTCACAGGGAGAGGAAGTGACGCAGAATCCGCAATGAAGCCCGTTGCCATCATGAAAGGGAGAACGTATTTCCTCTCCACATTCATGTTTACGAGCATTTCGTATACTATTGGGGTGAGAATAAGGGCAGTCCCATCGTTGGCAAATATTGCGGATATCCCGGACCCGAGAATTATAATAAAGAGGAACAGCAGGTTCCCATGTCCTCCTGCCATGCGTGCAATCTTAAGGGCAGCATACTTGAAGACACCCGCCTCATCCAGTGTAAGTGATATGAGAATTATTGCTATGAAAGTGAAAGTAGCATTCCACACAATATCCCATACTGCTATGACACTGGAGAAATTTATCAGACCAAGAGCATAACTGGTAGCTGCTCCAATCAGGGCGGAATATCCAATTCCAAAGTTTTTTGGCCTTTTTATGACCAGGAATAGTGTTGTTGCGAAGATTGCAGCTGAAACATAGAAACGAAATGAAAGCATCATCAAAACAACCGGGTTCTGCTGATAAGCCCAACTTTGTATATTAACATATACTAATATACGTTCTAACATGTCGATGCAGATAGAGCATTTTAGGCATTGGTAATGCTTAATTAGCACATTCGCATATACTTATGAAGTGTTGATATGGGAGGAAAAATAGCAATAGTAATAACTTCGGGGCTGGATCAGCGTGCAAAGTTGATGTCCGGGCTCCACGTTGCAAAGAGGATTCATGATGCAAGAACGGAAAATGGCATAAACATGGTTGAGGTTTTTCTCTTCACCGGGGGTGTCAGGTCTCTTGAAAAGGGCCAGGACAATGGTGAGGTGCTGGATGCGATCAAGGAACTGAGAAAATCTGGCATAACGATTGAAGCCTGTTCAAACCAGGTGAAGAACTGGAACATGGAGGATATTTTCTCCAGCAACGGAATAGATCTGGAATTTGCCAGGGATGCATTCTCCCGGTATGCTGTTGAGGGATACACAGTTATATCATTCTGACGGCATCAGGAGCAAAGATGACAGAAAAGAATCTACCTGTGTTCAGGGTTCTTGACACCGAATCGAGCCATGGAAGATATTCGCAGTCCACCAAAGAAATAACTTTTGATGATCTGGTTAAGTTCCATGGGCACGCCTGCGATGGCCTGTACCGGGGTACATATGCTCTCTCAGTTGCATTCAAAATCCTTTTTCCTAGTGGCGTCATTGATCGCACTGACCTAAGGGCGATATCACGGAACAGCCCATGCCTTGGAGACGCTGCCTCATACCTCACTGGTGCAAGAGTAAGATTTGGAACGCAGGACGTCATGAGCGAGCCCGGTGTCTGGTATATATTGCAGAGAATTTCCACAGAAAAGGCCGTCGAGGTGACAGAAGATAGCGGGTTTTTCCCTGCAGAGATATCCTATGCAGAGGCATCGCTTATTTCTGCCATTAAAGAAGAACTTCCCGGAAAGCTGGATCGCCTGAAATCCCTTCAGGAGAATTGGGTGAAGAACACTCTTCTGAAAACGAGACCAGAGGATCATTACCACGCCAGGAAGATTGAACATAAATGGAGGGAAGTGCCCTATTCAAATAAGGGCATAAGAACTGATATTATATTTAAGGATGTGATTCGATGTCATGATGCACCCACAGTATAGATCTGATATACCTAGCATGGCTGATATTTTCAAGGTACTTGGTGACCCAAACAGGCTGCGTATCCTGTCACTTATCAGCCATCAGGAACTGTGCGTCTGCGAAATAACCTCTATACTTGATATATCACAATCTAATGCTTCCCAGCACTTGGCCAAGCTTAGATCTGTTGATCTCGTAAAGGAAAGGAGACATGCTCAGTGGATATATTATTCTATAAATCCGGAGGCATTTCCATTGATTACAGAAATTCTGGGATATCTTCCAGATGTATCCAATGAATTGAAAAAGATAGAAAATCTAACAAATCACCCAGACTGCAAATTATGAATCAGAAAAGTAGGAGTGGAGAATTATTTACTCCCCACTTTGCCTAGGCCTTTCAATATATTTATAGTGACAGCAAGGCCAGCTTCCACTTCCGGGTCCTTAAGCTCACTTAGCAGGCTGAATGTCCCATGAACCTTAGGTTCTTTTGAGAGGCGTCCAGAAGAAATGCCGTCAAGAAGTGCAATAACCCCATCAACAACCTGCGGATCAGATATCTTTGATAGTACCTCCAGAAGAGAGTTCAGAATAGATGACACTCCGTTCAGCATGTCATCAGTGAGGACAGTCCGCAGATTGGCAACAAGATAGGTTAGTCCCTGAAGGAATTCACCCATCCCGGTTTCCTCAAGCGTCCTCACCCATTTAACAGATCTTGAAATTGTTCCAATGTTGTCCAACAGCGATTCAACGGCTTGCCTTGTTTCAGGATCCGCCAGTTTTCTGTCAAGAATCTCAGTCACATCATTGTTCATCGTACCACCCCGTTTAAGACTGGTTTTGCAGTAATATTCCAATATAGATTGTTATAGATCAACTTCAGCCAGTAAAATGAATAACTCTCCGGCATGAACACGGGCTTCTGGGTGTAACTGGATGTTATCATCGATGCTTTGCCCATGCCTGTTAGCATAAGTGCTCCTCCGCTACCATCATAGGTTGCCACCGGATCCTCGCCAACAACAGATTGTGTAATCCTGTCAGAAACAACTATTGCCTCGGCATCAGCAACCGAACCCGCCTTTGATACCTGCAGATTCGTGGCATCACCTATGGCATATGCATTATCGTAGCCCTCAACATTGAGTGTGTACCTATCGACCTTAACCCACCCCATCTGATCTGTTGCCCCTGTGGATTCCAGGAACCTGTTCCCCCTGTGAGGCGGCACAATCAGGGCAAGATCATATGCGATCTTCTCGTCCTTCTGCGATACCAGTTCCTTCTTAGCCACATCCACGGCCTTGATTTGGAATCCCAGGTTGCTCTTTATTCCCCTCTCATGGAACATTTTCAGAGCTATATCTGAAATGCCCTGATCTGGAAAAGCCATTGGCATGGGATATACATACTGGATTTCCACCTTGTCCCTTATTCCCCTCCTTGTGAAATAATCATTGAGCATGAACACTGCCTCGAGTGGTGCAGGGGTGCACTTGTAGGGCATGGAGGATACTCCCACAACAATGCGGCCTGCCTTGAAATTGTTGAGTTTCTTCTTGAGTTCAACGGCTGAATCAAGGCTGTAGAAGTTGTTCGTTCCCTGCTTCAGTCCCGGTATGGAATCATAATCATACCTTGCTCCAGTTGCAATGACCAGGAAGTCATAATTAATGCTCTGCTTGTCAGTTTTCACGACCCTGTTCTTCAGGTCAAGAGCCGTTGCAAACTCAGGCACAAGCGTGATTCCATCAGCCAACATCCTTGATATCGGTTTATATGTTGAGTAAGGTGTCATCATGTCAAATGGAATTTCAAGAAAGCCGGGCTGATAGTAATGGCTCTGGCTTCCCTCAACAAGGACAATCTTCACGATGCCAACTTGAACCTGCTCTCTCAACTTATAGGCAAGGTGGTTAGCTGTGCTTACTCCACCACTGCCTCCACCAACAATTGCTATGGTCTTCATTAAAACTCAGTGTGTGAAAAGATAATAACTTTTTTATGAAATATTTTGGGAAAAAATCAAAAAAATCACAAAAGTTGTGCCAAAATCTGAAACTTAAATTGCTCCATAACATTTATACATAACGCAATAAGTCTTTGCCTATGTTAATATAGACAATCGTCCCTCTCATTCAATGAGAAAGCTCTCTGTTGACGATAGAGAAGACATGGTAATTGCTCTGCAGAATGAGATATCAAGATCCCCTGAATCAAGATATGATCACCGTCTGCATGGTGTTCTGATGGTTGCAATTGGAATGAGCTGCTATGATGTCTCCAGGATCCTGGGTCATTCCCCCAGTAGAGTGGAATACTTTCCGAAGCAGTTTAATGATCGTGGCTTTGTATCCCCTGTGGATCGACAGAGAGCGGGCAGGCCTTCCAGGATATCCCAAGATATTATGGACAGAATTGATAAAGACCTCAGAAAAGATCCTCATTACTTCGGCTACAGGCAGAACACGTGGGATGGAATCCTCCTGATGCAGCATCTCTTTGATCATTATGGCATTGATATGGGTGTGGGGCAGTGCCAGAACATATTCCATACCATGGGATTCAGGCTGAGAAGACCCAGGCCCATGATTGCCAGAGGCGATCAGGATCTGAAAGACAACTTTAAAAAACTCCTTGATCCTATATCTCCTGTATCCGGTGATGTACACATGATCCCGGACAACGCAAAGTATCATCACGCCAATCTATTGAAAGAATTCCTTGACGCTAATCCCCACATAATACTGGAATTCCCACCTCCATATTCACCTGAGCTTAACACCATGGAGAGAGTGCGGAAAATCTTAAGATCAAGGCATCGATAACAGGTATTTTCCATCCATTGCGGACCTCAAAATGGCGGTTAAAGAACAGTTTGACCAGTACAGCAGAACAAATAATGTTCTAAAGAAACCATGTGTAATTGCTTGATTCGTTATGTATATTATGGAGTAGCCTTTTATCAACGTGAGAGCACTTGTCTGCAATTCAAGCCTTTGTAGGTTTGAATCAGGCGCAATTCCTTTAAGTTTTCTGAGCTACTTTAATTTGTTAGTACAAATACTTATATACCAATATGAATAATGCATGAAACATGGGTTTATTTGATTTGATAAATTTCGCAGTTGACAAGGCATACGGTAAATTTAAAGACTCTAAATTAGAGAGTGTAATGGATGCTATTCTAAACTCCTTAGATTCTACAGCAATAAATGTAGAAATGTTACCATACAATGAAGGAGAAGATAAGCGCAAGATTAGAGGAATGGTTTACAGATTAACTAAAGAAGAGGTACTTGGTTCTAGTGCAACTTATTTCTTAACCACTTCTGATTGGCTTTCAAAGGTAGGTATATCCATAAGTAACGATAAGACCTATGAAGCTGCATTACATGAAAAGTCAGGTTACTTATATAATAATCTTTTTGAAGTATATAAAAATGCCTATAATAATTATAAAGTAAAGTATAACTCTAAACCAGCTTTAATGGCCTTATTTTTATATGTACCGGAAGATAAGATTATGATGTCCATCCCAAGATTCTTTAAGGACAAAAAAACCGAGAAGACTCTTCTGGCAAAAAGGGCTGATATTTATGAATTCAATAAACTTGATAGTATAAGGCCTGATAATCCAGATAAATCCGAGGTTATCCTTTCGAATTTCTATTTTAGGGCTAAGCTGTTCGCATATAAAGTAGCTGAAGAATTAAAAGCCAACGATATGGATGACTTAGAAAACGCTTTTAGGAAATTTCAGGAAAAGCATGCCCCTCATGGAGAAGTAGAATATACTTTTTAGTGATTTTAAAACCTAATTACCATTTTAGAAATTTTGGTATTTGCAGTGGGTTTGAACCGATCTGGTATCATCCTGTGCCCTCTTGTTCCCTGCAGATGTGATTGGCTTTGGAGTTATAAAAACTATTCACCTCCACGTATGGTGAAATAGGGGAGGTATGCAACACAATGGGAAGAACCGTAAAACTTTTAAACGTTCAACCATAACTTTTTTGTGGACGATCTGCGTTGGCAATCTGTTAGAAATATGTTTTTCGAAGATCCACACGTGACTGAATCTGGAGAATCATACAAAAATAATATAGTGACGTTTTTTTCAAGCCTTTTGGGACTGGATGGACTTGATTATAAGGTATTGAAGCAGATTATTTCAGACTCGCCTGTTACTAAAAAGGAATTAATAAGAAATGTATGCGTGGGGGAAGGCGAGATCGAGCGATCGCTGAAAGACCTGACAGAGAAGAAGTTAATCGATTCCTTTGTCAAAAATGGCGTGGAACTTTTTTTTGTTAATTCTTCCCAGTCGCGTCCTGGTATAAAAAACAGAGTTTTCAATGGTCCGAATATACCGCTGATCCAGCATTTTGATTTATTATGTGACGAAAACAGAATGAAGTCGTTTTTTGAGGCGATTGATGCGGTCGTTAAACCAGGAGATGTGGTTCTGGACCTTGGTTCCGGCTCCGGCATACTATCCATGCTCGCGGCTAGAAAGGCAAGGAAGGTGATTGCAGTGGAACTTGACCCGCAGATCGCGGAAACTTCCAGAATCTTCATAAAGAATTCCGATTATGGAGATAAAATAACATTGCTGAATGCCGACGCCAGAGACATCAAACTTAATGAGAAGGCAGATGTTGTGATTTGTGAGATGCTGGACACGGGTCTGATAGAGGAATCGCAAGTTGAGGTGATGAATTATGCAGTTGAAAATCTTGCGAAGAATGATTTTATACCAATACCTTTGAAGGCAAAAAGTTATTTGCAGCTCATTCAGGCTAATTTTTCTTTTTATGGTGAGATGATTTCTCTTCCATATTTCGAGGATAAGAACACCAGAGAAAATTATGAGGCACTGTCAGATCCTGTTGAATACGATAATTTAGATTTTAGGTATACGAATGGCACATCCATCAACAAGGAAGTTTTTATGCGTGCGAATAAGAACGGTAACTTCAACGCTGTTAGAATTACCACTGTTATAGAACTTATGGAAGGGATGGAAGTATTCGGATCGCCATGGCTCAATCCACCCCTAATAATACCGGTTCGTCCGGGTGTTGCCAAGGTAAATGACACAATGAAGGCAAGGATTGAAATCAACTATGGTCAGGGAGTTGAAAAATTGAAAATGGAGGTGGTTTAGATTTGGAGAAAATTGTAGACTACATTAGGGAAGCCATAGAAAGTTTCTTGGACAGAAACAGTGCACCTGAGAGTATCGGTTGGCAAGACTCGGTTCAGAATGAGGTGGGTTTTTTAAAGGACATGGAGGCTCTAGAAACATTCCTGACACCAATCAACATGCTAGGTGCGGCTAAGCTTGTTAAACCCGACTTCATAAGCACTGACGGTCTGACGAAGGCTATTGCCACTACATTCAGCAGGACCATTGATTTTATTGAGACCAAAGGTTTTCCTCCAAGCCCATATCTTGACAAGGAACTACTTAAAGTGGGAATAGATTACAGCACTACTAAGATAAATTTTTCCGACTCTGTAAGCTTTTTCATTACTTTATTTGCAGATATATGGGAATTTTCTGGAAATTCTAGAAGCCAGGCTATAAGGGAACTGAGAATAATTCTGGAGGAAAAAATCAAATATCTCAAAGAGGCAATAGACTGGATTATAGATAACGCTAGAGAATATCCCGTAACTAAGGGTAATAGTAAAAAGGTATACTGGGAATGGGGCGAAATCAAAGGTCCGGTACCGTTACCAAGTTTATATTCAACATACTCTGTTTCTGTTGCACTGGATAGCCTGCTGGAAACGTCAGAACTTAAGAGAGAGATTGCAGACAGGTACGGAGAAGAACTGGTGAACACTCTGGTGGAACTTTTGCGCGGTGCATATGAATGGACAAGATCCATTGTGGTTTCTCAGAAAACAGAAGAGGGGAAAGATTTATATTACGTCGAATACCCAAATGTGGATAGAACGGAAAAAATTCCCAGTAGAGGACTGCTTGTATACATCTTATTGACCTTTATGTCAGCAGAACCTTTCCTGAAAAAGGGGGAACTTGATATTGATTTGATCACCAAAATAATTGACACACTGATGTACAGCTACACAAATGAAAAGGAAGAAACCTTTCTGCAGACCAGCAATGCTCATATTATAAACATAGCAAGCGTGGATCCAATAATGTATGAGGATCGAACACTGCTTTACTGTCTGCTTGAAGGTCTTTCATGGGCCAACAAGACACTTTCTGACAATAGAGGTAAGGTGGTAACAGATGAAGAATTCCTGAAGAAAATGTCCTATGTTATCGACTCAACTCTGCGTGATATCATGATCAGGCAGCATCCAGAAAATCATCTCTGGAATGAAGAAAGCTTTAAGATTTATTACACACAGAGATCACTTGAAGCTCTTACTTATTACGCAGTTTATGTTTCTGATGAACTGAAATCGAAACTAAATTTGATTCCCTTAAGTATGGAGACCAACCTAAGGGCTGCGGTTCAGGAGGCAGTGAGAAAAGTGACTGAGCAGATCAGTAACATGCTCATAACAGAAATACTTTCCAATACTGGAAAATTAATGAATCCAGTTTCAGAAAAAGAGGATGTTGTGAAACTCAAAACGGAGCGGTGAAAAAATATGGTGAGAAAGATAAGTTTTTACTCCTATAAGGGAGGTAGTGGCAGAAGTGTTTCCCTTGCTAACATTGCTTTTGCTTTGGCATCAAAGGGAAACAACGTAGGCTGTGTAGAGTTGGACATAGGTGCCCCAGGGTTATACGAAATACTTAATCTGGACAGGATGCCGGAAAAGTCATGTGTGTCACTTCTTCGAAATAGGGATCCTGTTGCAGTGCCACAATCGGTTATTGACGTCGGTAATGCTGCGCATGTAAGCCTGAAAGGAAAACTATACCTAATTCCTGCATTGAAACGAGATGTTATGGCTGTTGAAGATATAAAATGGGATAAGAAGACTTTGGAAGACTTTAGCTCCAGGGTAATAAATACGTTTGCGAAGATGTATGAACTGGATTTCATTCTCTTTGACCTTAGGAGTGGTATAGATCTCAGTTCACTGATTGGATTGATGCTCGGTGATGAATATGCAATTTTTACAAGGCTTGATAAACAAAGCGTTGAGGGCACTTCCTGGCTAATGAACACGATTAAGTCAAAAAGTACCGTAAATATTAACCCAAGACATTTTGTCGTCGTAACGGGCTACAGAGGGGATCTTGCCCGTATCTCACTGACCAAACTTGAAGAAAGCATCGGTGAGACCATAGAATACAAAATACCTTATGATGATAAAATGAACTTACAGGAGGAGATCGTGGTTATCACCAGGCAGAAAGATGATCCAGTGAGAGCTGCATATGAACAACTTGTTGATAAGGAATTCGCAATCGAGTGAAATTAAATGGCGGCGGAAAGGGACGCAATAAAATTTTATGATCCGTTATACGAACTCAACGTTTTTTCAAACAGCCATAGTGTATCTATTTTCAGGCTCTTTTTTGAGGGCAAGTATTTTGAGGAGAAAAATTTTTATGAGGAGATCCTCAACACGTATGAAATGGGGAGACTGTTTCATCTTAAACAATCCGGTCTTGCCTTTCTTATTTTTCCCTCTGCAACACACAACAGGTTTGCGCATTCCATCGGTACCTGGACACTTGGAACGCTGGCAATGTCTGAATCGAAGGTGCTTATCAGCTTGGGCAGGAGAGATAACAGACCTGGTCACGGTATAGAATTTGAATCATTATCCAATTATCTATCCGGACCGGAGAACTCAGCAAGGGGGTTAAGTTTTCTTATAAGTCTTCTTGTTCACGATATTGCCCACAAACCATTCTCGCACGTACTTGAGAGTAACGAATCCATGATTAGTGCAGGCGTTAAAACACATGAAGAGTCCGGCATAGACATAATTCGGGGGAACAGGGATGCCCCAATTTTTGCCTCGTACCAGAAGAGAGCAGAATCCATGGGTATTCCTATGATTTCAACCGTCCTTAGTGAATATGAAGATAAGGGGTTACTCAGTGTCAATACGATTTCTGACCTTCTCAAGGGAGGGCAAAATGATGACAGCATGATAAAGTTGCTTCACGAACTTGTAAGCGGAGTGGTCGATCTGGACAGACTCGACCATTACAACCGGGATTCGTATTTCACAGGAGTAAAACTTGCGGGCGTGGGAATAAGGGGGATACTCGAAAACATTATCGTTGATCCAACAGAAGAAAAGGTCTATATACACGAAGATGGCGTAAATCACGTTTTGCACCTCCTCTTTGCAAAGGAACTTCTATGGGAAGAGGCACTGGATTCTGATAGGATCAGGTCCTATGATACGATGCTTAACAGAGCAGTTACCATCTATCTTGAGGAGAATTCCAATGACCCTGATGCTGCTTATGATATCGCGTCTTCTACGGATGACGAACTTGTTTCAATCCTAAGAACCGGAAAAGACTCAAGAGACTTGATAGATAGAATCATGTCGAGGAGAGCATACGTGCAGATATGGAGTGGTTCTACGAACTGGGATCGCGGTCGATTAATGGGGCGCATCTCTGAGTTCCTGAACGATAACAGACTTGACCCCAACAGATGGCTTATCCATGTTCCTCCAAATTATGGAATGACCCCTTCCTGGATGAACCTGAATGTTTACAAGCGTAATGGTCAGATAGGACAGATTGGGGAGAATAACCCGACGCTAATGAACTACTTTGAGGGACAGGAATCTCTGAGGTCCAAGAGGATAAGAGTTTTTGTGCACCCAGATGAGCAGAATGGCAGAGACATAAACCACATCAAGCAGGAGCTCAACGAGTACCTGATGTTGGCGTAGTATCTGTCGACGAGATTAATACCATTTTTGATAACCTACCAGCTACAAAATTGATAAATAGATTATAGTTATTGGTAAATAATAATTATTATAAATAAGGTGAAAAAATGGGAACTACGTTATTTGTCGTGGAATGGAGAAGCGAAAGATCTTTCTTCTGGTGCATAAGGAATAAAAAGACAGAATCTAACAAGGAGGAAATATAATGACAGACGGCAAATGCCCTGTTACTTCTCCAGGAAGATCAAAGGACCTTGAGGATTGGTGGCCCAACAGGCTTGATCTGAGGATTTTAAAGCAGAACCAATACGAATCCATTCCCCTGGATAAGAACTTCAACTATGCAAAGGAATTCAGCAAGTTAGATTTGAGGGATGTAAAGAGCGATATAGAATTGGTTCTCACTGATTCACAGGGTTGGTGGCCAGCGGATTTTGGCAACTACGGTCCCCTATTCATACGAATGGCATGGCATGCAGCCGGAACATACAGAATTACCGACGGCAGGGGAGGAGCAGGACATGCCCAGCAGAGATTTCCTCCACTGAACAGCTGGCCAGATAATGTTTTGCTTGATCGTGCCAGAAGATTGCTTTGGCCAATCAAAAAGAAGTACGGAAGGAAGCTTTCCTGGGGCGACCTGATGATTTTGGCAGGAAACGTTGCCCTTGAAAATATGGGGTTGAAGACTTATGGTTTCGGTGGTGGACGTGAGGATGTTTATGAACCTGACCTGTCTGTATACTGGGGGCCAGAAACGATTTGGCTTTCAGACGAGAGGCATGCTGGAGAGGGGAACCTTATGGAGCCTCTTGCAGCCGATCACATGGGATTGATCTACGTGAATCCGGAGGGACCAAACGGGGAACCGGATCCAAAAAAGGCTGCTAAATACATCAGACAGACATTCAGCAGAATGGCCATGAATGATGAGGAAACGGTTGCTCTCATAGCAGGCGGGCACACCTTCGGTAAAACACACGGAGCTGCTCCATTATCGTATTTAGGACCAGAGCCTGAGGCCTCCCCCATTGAAGATCAGGGAATCGGGTGGATGAGCTCCTATAAGTCCGGCAAGGGGGATGATACCATTGGAGGTGGCCCAGAAGTAACTTGGACAGAAACACCAACGAAATGGAGCATGGCATTTCTTGAGAATCTGTTCAGGTACAACTGGGAATTGGAGAAAAGCCCTGCAGGCGCCTGGCAATTTGTCGCAAAGGATGCCCAAGAAACAATTCCATACGCACACAGCAGATCAAAGAAGAGAAAGCCTGCGATGCTAGTCACAGATCTCGCTCTCAGGTATGATCCGGTCTATGAAAGAATATCCAGATTTTACCTGGAGAATCCTGATAAGTTCGCTGATGCATTTTCCAGAGCCTGGTTCAAGCTTACTCATCGTGACATGGGGCCAAAGTCAAGATATCTCGGTCCCTATGTGCCCAAGGAAGACCTGATCTGGCAGGATCCTCTCCCGCAAGTGGACTATAAGTTAGTAGATAAAAATGATGTATTGAATCTAGGAGCGTCCATTATGAAGGCTGGCCTGAGTACAAGGGATCTAATATACACAGCCTGGTCATCAGCTTCAACGTTTAGAGGCAGTGATTATAGGGGTGGCGCGAATGGAGCAAGAATCAGACTGAAACCGATGAACACCTGGAAAGTCAACGAACCCGAGAACCTCATGAAGGTACTTGGAAAACTTGAAAAAATCAGGAATGAATTTAACGAAAGTGCGAAGGACGGTAAAAAAATTTCAATGGCAGACCTCATTGTTTTGGGCGGAAAGAAAGCTGTGGAGGATGCAGCCAAAAAGGCGGGAATTGATATTGAAGTGCCATTCATACCCGGCAGAACTGATGCGAGCCAGGAGCAAACAGACCCGGAAAACATGGCAGTGCTGGAGTTGAAAGCAGACGGTTTCAGAAATTACAGAGATCAGAGTTTTATGAAAGGGGTGACCGATGAATTCCTTCTTGCGGATAAGGCCCAGCTTTTAGGACTCAGGGTGCCGGAAATGTGCGTGCTGGTAGGTGGAATGAGAGTGCTTGATACGAACTACGGACATAAGAAATACGGTGTTTTCACAAAGAATCCCGGTGTACTGTCAAACGATTTTTTCATCAATCTCCTGGATACGGGCATTGAATGGAGGAGCGATGATGAATCACATTCTTACTTTCAAGGCATAAACAGGAACTCAGGAGAACCGGTTTTTACAGCATCGCGTGTTGACCTTATATTCGGATCACACTCCGAACTCAGGGCTATATCCGAGGTATACGGCAGCAATGACGCAAAAGAGAAGTTTGTTAGGGATTTTGTCTCTGCCTGGAACAAGGTCATGATGCTGGACAGGTTTGACATACATCACTGAGCCAGTTATTACTCATTTTGTTTCAAATACAATAGATGTCTCTCATTTTTTCTAATACTGATCTAGGAAATTACTATGCTTAATGTGAACAAAGTCAACAAAATTAGGGCAAAAACAACAGCATATGATCTTTTGTCACTTATCTTATATATGTAGAGTGTTATGTCTTAACTTGGCGTTTTAATCGTTAACGGGGAAAGACAAAGCAAACATGATTTCTTTAGAAAGCGAATCTAAACTGTTAAGCGAGTGCGTTTTTTTAGCGCTTGCCTGTGAGTTTATTGAACTATGGCTTATGAGAGTAATGATCCACATCTTTTACTGGAGTAAAGCTACGATGCAAATGTTTTAATTCTAATGGATTATGCAAAGTTATGGTAAAGGTTGAGGATGCGGTTGTTGCCAGACTGGAACTTTCAGGTCACAGGTTTGAGATCCTTGTTGACCCGGATGCAACAGATAGGATCAGGACCGGGTCCATAGATATCAATGAGGATCTGGCCATAGACCAGGTCTTCAAGGATGCCAGGAAGGGGGATCGTGCTGGTGAAGAACTTGTAAAGGAAGTTTTTAAGACAAACGATATTTCCAAGGTCGCAATTGAAATTGTGAAAAGGGGTCAGATACAGCTAACCACAGAGCAGAGACATGCAATGCAGGAAAAAAAGAGAAAGCAGATAATTGATACCATTGCCAGGGAATCCATTAATCCGCAGACAAATTCACCGCATCCGCCCGCAAGAATAGCTCAGGCCATGGAGGATGCCAAGGTCCACGTGGACCCTTTCAAGTCCGTCGATGAGCAGGTTCAGATCGTTCTTAAGGCCATAAGACCAATCCTTCCCATAAGGTTTGAAAAAAGCAGGATAGCTGTAAAGCTGGTTGGAGATTCCTATGGTAAAATTTACGGAGACCTGGTGCGTTCCGGATATATAATAAAGGAGGAATGGGGCAAAGACGGGTCATGGATGGGTATTCTTGAAGTTCCATCAGGAATGAGAGGCGACATCATCGACATGATAGGAAGAAAGGCCAAGGATCAGGCAGAAGTAAAGATTCTCAAGTAATTTCCTCCTCATCATCGATGAAATAGGACATAAAGACATCATCCACGTATTCTCCTTCAATTATGAACTGCCTCGACTTGCTCCCCTCAACGGTGAAGCCAATCTTCTTGTAGGCCTCTATGGCATTCAGGTTTGAGGAAAAGACTTCGAGGCATACCTTCTCTATTCCCTGCTCTCTGGCCCATTTGATTGCAGACTTTATCATCCTCGTGCCCAGGCCCATGTGCCTGTAGCCCTTTGTTATGGCTATGCCAAGAGTCCCCACATGTCTGTTTTTCTTGAAAATGCCCCTTTGCAAAGTGAGAACGCCAACAATCCTCTTTCCGTGCTCACACACAAGTGTGAGATCATCGGGGCTCCTTATATGATCCTGTTGTGCCTTTTCCGTCAGAAGATAATATTCGCTCACCAGGTATATCTTCTCGTCCATGACACCCTGCATGCAGTCAATTATACCCTTGGCATCAGACGGCTTTGCCTTCCTGATAAGGTAGTCGCCATCTGAGTATTCTACTTCCTCTTCTCTTCTCCACAGCATTACTCTGTTCCTTCTTAACTATTTCCTGATCAGAAGGTCCTTCAGATCCTGAACAAGTCTGTCCATCTCATCCCTGAGGGACTTCGCGCCATCCACAAGTTTCTCCCTTTCCTGCACGAAGTCGGGGTTAAGTATGGCCCCTTCTCTTGACGGTGCGATAATTCCTGATCGCTCCAGGATCCTTAGGGAATATCTTATTTTATGCTCCGGTATCCCGGTCTCCTGAGAAATTTTTATGATACCCAATGGCTGTTCCATAAGCAGTGTTTTTATTATTGATACATGTCTTTTAAGCGTTTCCAGGGAGTTATTTACCTCTTCAAAAAGAGAACCGTTCGCGTCCATTTTGATCAATAGTGTATAAAGAATAAACATAAAAAGGCAATGATATCTCCTTCCAATTCATAAAAAATCAGGGGAATTATGGGTAAATCTGTTTTCCTTCCAGTGTGATCACCGGATCTGTCGTCAGGGAGAGAAGTTTCCGTATTCTTTCCTCCCTTTCGTTTATGTAATAGCGATATCTTTCCAGATCATTGTTTAGGTTGCTTATGGCAATGGCGTTCTTACGGAGTGATATTTCAAGCCTGACCTTGAATCTGAGTTCAGGATCCAGACTCTCGATTTTCACTTCCATGCCTGTTGATTTTAAAAGAGTATTAATGGATTTCAGAACCTGTGGTACTTATTCTCCATCTGTCAGAAAGAACAGAACTCCTGACATATTGCCAAACTTTAAACATGAGGTGGCATATACAAATGGTAAATCATGGTGGAACTTGATGGCGAAACACTGGATATAGAAAAAATTTACAAGATTTCAAAGGGAAGCGAAGTGACTCTTTCTGCATCTGCCAGAAAGAAAGTAAGGGATTCAAGGGACAATCTGGATCGCCTTCTTAGATCGGGTGAAAGGATTTACGGTGTAAATACCGGCTTTGGGAAACTTCTTGATGTGGACATATCCAGTGAAGAGCTTGAGGAGCTTCAGAAAAACCTCGTAAGGAGTCACTCCTCTGGCATAGGTGATCCATTATCAAAGGAGCATGTGAGAGCCATAATTGCTGTGAGAATAAACAGCCTCACAAAGGGGTATTCTGGAATCCGGGAGACAGTTCTTGATTCCTCCATGGAGGTACTGAATAAAGATCTCTATCCTTTTGTCCCATCTCTGGGTTCGGTGGGAGCTTCAGGAGATCTTGCACCACTTGCTCATATTGCACTTGCCCTGATGGGGGAGGGAGAAATGATCCATGGTGGAAAGAGAATAAAAGCATCTGACCAACTTCAAAAAAATGGCATTAAAAAAGTTACACTGAGAGAGAAGGAAGGAGTTGCCTTCATTAATGGTACATCTGCCATAACCGGAATACTTTCCTATGAACTGTTCAGGGCATTTGATCTCATCAGGGGGGCAATCTGTTCATCAGCTCTTTCCTTCGTTGCCATGAAGGGGAATCCAGACGCGTTTCAGCCATGGATCTCAGAGGTAAGAAGGCATAAGGGACAGGGAAAAGTCTCATCAGCTCTCGTTTCGCTTATTGAAGGTTCAAGCAACATAAGAGCCAGGCTTCAGGATGCATACAGTCTCAGGTGCACGCCACAGGTCTTTGGTGCCGTTTATGATACATTATCCTATGCAAGATCAGTGGCAGAGACTGAAATGAACTCTGTCACAGACAATCCTCTAATCCATGGTGACGAGGTAATTTCTGCCGGTAATTTTCATGGTGAGCCCGTTGCCCTTGTTTCAGATTTCGTCTCCATAGCCCTCACTGACCTTGGTAACATGATCGAAAGAAGGATCGCCAGAATTGTGGATCCGGCACTGAGTGGTCTTCCCCCATTCCTGACGAAGCATGAGGGTCTTAATTCCGGCTACATGATACCTCAGTATACCGCTGCTGCACTGTGTAATATGAACAAATCCCTATGCTACCCATCTTCCGCAGATTCCATACCAACCTGCGCAAATCAGGAGGATCACGTGAGCATGGGCATGAACTCTGCACTGAAGCTTTCAAAGATCGTCGACAACCTGTCTTCAATAGTTTCAATAGAATTCCTCCTTGGATCTCAGGCTGTGGAGCTCTCAGACGCAATACCATCTGAAAAAATATTGAAACTGAAAGAAGAGGTCAGGAAGATTGTCAGGCCGCTCGATACAGATCGTCCGCCATACGTTGATATTGAATCTATCCAGAGGAGCCTGCTGGAAGGAGACCTTGGAAGGTTGTGCCATAATTTAATTTCAAAAATCATTTGATATCATCTCATTGGTCTTTTAGATCATTCTCATCATAATGTTCCGGTTTTTCCATAAAGATTTATAATTCTCAGGTATGGGGCATGCCAAATGAGTGATAGAAAAGGGCTAAGAATAAAAAAGGGCGAAAAATTTTCCAGTAAAATATCCGGAAGGAATATAATTGCTGCGTCTTTTGAAGGAAAACTTTACGATCTTGATACAACAGCGCCTTCGGATGGAATTTTCTTCCCGGTGAATGTCGATTCACAGGAAGGATTAACAATTCTAAGGCATTCTGCAGCCCATCTGCTGGCTCATGCAGTAACTACGTTATATCCTTCTGCTCTGCCCAATGCAGGCCCTCCGACGGATGATGGCTTTTATTATGATATACACATGGATTCCATCTCATCCGATGATCTTCATAAGATTGAAGAAAAGATGCATGAACTTGCAGAAAAATCCATCAGTATAAGGAGAGAGGAATTTTCCAGAGATGATCTGCTCAAGATGTTTCAAGGAAACAGATACAAGACCGATAAAATTCTGGAAAATGTTCCTCCTGGTGGTTCATCATCGGTCTACAAACAGGGAGACTTTGTAGATTTCTGCACCGGTCCGCATGTACCCGACACATCCTATCTTAAAAATGTTAAACTTCTATCCATATCATCCACCACTTATCATGGTTTGAAGGATGAGGACAAGATGGTTAGGATTTACGGTACAGCTTTTCCCGATGAGAAATCTCTCAGGAACTACCTGAAAATGCGAGAGGAAGCGATGAAGAGAGATCACAGGATAATCGGCCAGGAGATGGATCTCTTTGTATTCAATTCCGAAAGAGCACCTGGATTTCCACTCTACACACCGGATGGAACTGTGATTAGAAATGAACTCATATCATTCATGAGAGCTAAAAATTCGGAATATGGCTGGGAGGAAGTATCAACACCTCACCTTTTCAGGGACAGCATGTGGAAACAGTCTGGCCATTACGCGAAGTACAGGGATAGCATGTACCTTTTCCAGATGGAGGATGGAACAGGCTATGCAATCAAACCAATGAACTGCCCCGGTCACATTACAATATTTCAGAGGGAAATGCACAGTTTCAGGGATCTCCCGGTGAAATACTGCGAACCAGGTACCGTTTATCGTTACGAGAAATCAGGAGAGGTTGGAGGTCTTACAAGACCAAGAATGTTCACCATAGATGACGGTCACGCATTCCTATCCCAGGATCAGCTCGTTGGAGAGATAAGAAAGATGCTAAGGATGATCAGGGAGACATTTGACACCATCTTTGGAAATGCAGATCTGTCATTCGATCTCAGTGTTATGGATACAACAGCACTGGATAATTACCTCATAACTTATTCGTGCAACAGCTGCGGACATAAGATTGAATTCAGAAAATCCTCAGCAGATAATTCATTTCAATGTCCCAATTGTGGTTCCAGTGACCTTAAACCGGATCTTTCAACATGGGATAGCGCAACGAATGCACTCAGGGAAGCGCTTGAAGAGGAGGGAATAAATTTCAGAACTCTTGAGGGGGAGGCGGCTTTTTACGGGCCTAAAATTGATGTGCATCTTAAGGATGCACTTGGCAGATCATGGCAGATGTCAACGATTCAGGTTGACTTTAACTTTCCACTGAACTTTGAACTTCTTTACATAACCAGCGGCGGAGAGAAGAAGCATGTTGTCATGCTGCACAGGGCAATATACGGCAGCTACGAGAGAATAATGGCAATACTTCTCGAGAACTACGCCGGCAACCTTCCCACATGGCTCACACCTCTTCAAGTATACATAACATCGGTCAGCGACAGATACAACGACTATGCCATGAAGGTGAGAGATATGATCCAAAAGGCTGGTGTAAGAGTTACCCTCGACCTGAGCAAGGAGACAATCTCCAAGAAAATAAAGCTGATCAGACCAAGGAGGCCCTCGTATATAGTCATAATAGGTGAAAAGGAGGAAACGGAAGGAACAGTTTCCGTGCGAAACAGAAAAGGTGCCCAGAAAACACTTGGCACGAAAGCATTCACTGAAATGATAATGGAAGAAATAAGGGAGAGAAAAAACACTCAGGCAGACTTTTGAGCAGTTTTTCCAGCCTCAGGAACAATTGTTTTCACAGATTCTATGATCCTTGGTATGGCCTTGTAAAGATCAGAATTTATGAAGTAGTCTGAATACTTGACAATTTCAGCGCTAGGATCAGTGTTTATTGATACGATGATTTCGCTGTTTTTCATTCCAACAATATGCTGAATCTTTCCAGAAATGCCTGCTGCAATGTATAGCTTGGGTCGAACAGTCTGTCCGGTCTGGCCTACCTGATGTTCATACGGAATCCATCCAAGGTCAACCACCGGTCTTGAAGCACCAACTTCTCCACCAAGTACGGATGCAAGTTCACCTATGAGTTTGAAGCCATCCTTGCCACCTAGACCGAGACCTCCTGATACGATAATCTTCTTTGAAGTGAGATCCAGTTTTGTCTTCTCCTTCTTCATGAGAACCCTGTGAGCAGTCTCTTCCTTTGGAAGCGTGACCTTTGTTATTTTCACATCACATTTGTGCTCAGTATCCTTCTCTGGAAGAGGATATGATCCGGGCCTGGACGTGATGGTCTGTGGTCTGTGTCTCTTGCAGAGAATCTGGTCAATGGTCTTATCTCCAAAGGAAGGTCTCCATGCAACAAGCAGGCGGTCATTCTCCTGTATGTCGAGCTCAACACAGTCTGCGGCAACTCCCGTCTTCGTCAAAATAGCAATCCTTGAGACCAGGTCCCTTCCTTCTCTCGTGCCTGATACAAGCAGTATGTTTGGTTTTTCCTTGAGAATATATTCGCTGATTATCCTGGAGTATGACACGCTCCTGAAATCGCTCAGGTCTTTTGATTCGGCACCAAGAAAAATGTCGCATCCATACTGTGTCGCATCCTGAGCAACGGGCTCGAGATCGCTGCCCAGCGCAACACCAACAACCTTCTCTTTCACCTTTGACGCCAGTTTTGATGCCATGCCAAGCATCTCAACGGAACCACGCACGAGATGTCCCTCACGGTGCTCAAGATAAACCATCACGTTTTTGTACTGCGAGAGGTCATCAGGTGCAACGCAATTGATAAGTTCTGTCATAGTTCCTCCTCCTTTCCTATAACACCTTTTTCATAAAGTTCCTTAACCATTTCTGGTATATCGTCAAGTGTGATCAGTTTGCCTTCCCTTTTTCTTTCCTGTGGTATCCTCAATGCGCCTACGATGGTGGGCGATCCCTTGAGACCTACCCAGTCAGGAGGAAGATTCAGTGTATCGTGATCCCATTTCTCTATCCCCTTTCTGATTGCATCGATCTTCTTTCTCAATGTTGAGTGCCTTGGTATGTTGCTATTCATGAGCACTGTGAGTAGCACCGGCATGGGTGTTTCCACAACCTCCACAGCATCCTCCAGATCCCTTTCGCAGTGCACATTTTCCTTATCCACATATGCACTTGTAACGTAGGTAACCTGATCGATATCAAGGAATTGCGCAACACCCGGTCCAACGTGACCTGTTCCAGAATCGGTTGTGCTTTCTCCCGCAACGACGAGATTAAAATCTCCAATCTTCTTGACGGCTGCAGCCAGTGTGAGGGAAGTGGCATAGGTATCTGCAGCAGCAAATACCCTGTCTGTGATCAGAATCCCTCTGTCGGCGCCTCTTCCCATGCATTCAATAAGGGCCGTTTCAGCCTGTGGAGGTCCCATCGTTATGACGACCAATTCCATTCCCGTCTTGTCTTTAATCTGCAATGCGAGCTCCAGTGCATTCTCGTCGGCCGGATTGATAATACCCCTGGCAGATGCCCTGTTAAGTGTGAATTTCACAGGATCAATGAATATCTCCTCTGCGTCAGGGACCTGCTTAATCATGAGAACAATACGCTTCAATGTATCACCCGAATTTGTACTTCACGCCATGGCCGCCCTTTGGGTTTGTCCACTTCACGCTCCCATGGCTGCAGGCGAAAAAGCAGGTTCCGCATTCTACGCAATCTTCGTATTTGAAGTTGAGCCTGTTGTCGATGACAGTATAGCACTTTGCGGGACATCCAAATGTGCAGAACCTATCAGGACAGGTCTCACAGATATCAAGGTTAACTGTTATGTGTGCGTACGATTTGTCCGTTTTGTAGTTCAGAACAGAAAGTTTTTCCTCTATTTCCATATCACATCCTCCTCATCATTCTATAACTCTCAAGAATCAACTGGGATTTACTCATGCCGGAATCCCGTGATGATTCAAGGATCATTTGCATCAGATGCTTCTTCGGTCTTCCAGTTTCATGGTACATGGAATAAAGCAGATTCTCTGCAATCTTTGGAATTGCCCTGTGCGTTACCCTGCTCCAGGTAACCTTATCTATGTTTCTGAAATTCTTCAGGTCTTTGAGGACATAGGAATCTTCCAGTTTCCTCTCATAGGAAGCAAGGGAATCCGAAGAAAAGTTTCCCCTTTCCTTTGCCTCAATAACAGTATCAGCAGCTGCTATTCCTGATGTTATGGCATAGTTCATTCCCTGTATCATGAGTCCATTGCTGAATGAAAACCCAGCAGCATCCCCGGCTATGAGGTAACCGTCACCATATATCCTTGGCACGGAGTCAATACCACCCTCACAGACAAGATGCGCACTGTATTCTTCCAACTTCCCGCCTTCCAGCAATGGTGCTATGTGAGGATGCTGTACAAAGCTTTCCATTATATCATAGGAATGGGTCTGGCCGTCCTCTCTCAGTTTTGATGAGGATATGACAGCGCCTATGGATATTGTATCCTTATTTGTGTATAGGAAACCACCTGCCTCGGCCTCTCCTTCAAGATATGACAGAACGTATTCACCTGCAAACCCCTCGCTTCCTTTCAGATTGAATCTCTCGTTTATGGTATTTTCAGGAAGTCTGATAATTTGTTTCACACCTATGGCAACATCCTGATCACCGATTGGCTTTCTCAGACCGGAATCTATGGCTACCCTTGGGTTGGCACCTTCAGCAAGAATAACAGCATCCGATGTGATGATCTCACCGTCCTGTTCGACACCCACAACCTTTCCTTCCTCTTTTGCCACTCTATCCACAGTAACGCCGGTGACCACCATTGCACCTGCCTTTCTTGCGCTATTCGCAAGTGCATTGTCCATTCTCGCTCTTAGCACCGAATAACCTGAATGATTTTCAAGAAACTTTGTTGATCTAAAATCTATGGAAATGGATGAATCTTTAGTGAGAAACGTTGTGCCTTTATGTGTTATTAATCTTTCCAAAGGGATATCCTTCTCCCATTCTGGTATTATCTCTGCCAGGGCATTACCCCAGAGTATTCCCCCGGAAACATTCTTGGAGCCTGGTGGGTCAGCCCTCTCAACAAGAAGAACGTTGAGCTTCTTGTTTGCCATTCTAATGGCTGCTGAAGAACCGGCGGGTCCAGCCCCTACAACGATCGCGTCAAATTCAGACATCAGCCATGTATGCTATCAGTCAATAAAACAGTTTTTCTAAAATTCGGACAGAAAAAAATGCACTTTATTATCACTAATGCAATGCATTCTGGTAAAATGAGAGCGAAAACAAAGACAACTGAACATATTTATGAGCGTCTTTTCAGGAAGTACGGTAACCTGGGATGGTGGCCTGCAGAAACACCAGAAGAGGTAGTCATTGGAGCAATATTGACACAGAACACTTCCTGGACCAACGTCGAAAAGAGCATTAAAATCCTTAAGGATCATGATCTTATTACACTTAGTAATCTTGCCTCAGCCAAACTCGAAACCATCAAGGATTGTATAAAAAGCTCCGGTTTTTTCAACCAGAAAGCTGTAAGACTGAAGAACGTATCGGAGAGCATTATTTCGCAATACAGATCACTGGATGGAATGAAGAAAGCCAGTGATATGGAGATATCCAGCTATCTGCTTTCCATTAAGGGCATAGGAGAAGAGACGATGGAATCCATAATGCTCTATGCTCTTTCCAGAAATATGTTTGTTATGGACAAATACACATACCGCATATTTCAGCGCATTGGTTTTCCTGCATCCGTGTCCAGAAAGTATCTAAGGGAGAAAATTTCTGATGATCTTGGTGGGGATATTGAAAAAATGAAGAATTATCATGCAATGCTTGTTTACCTTGGAAAGGATCACTGCAAAACAAAACCATTATGCAACGGATGTCCTCTCACGGAAATATGTGACTTTTATGCGGAGTCAATTGTTCCGTAGCCTATAAGTCTCCAGCGGTCTGCAATTCTTCTCCCTATGGCAACCCTGTCACCTGGTGTTGCACACACAGGGTATTTGAGAGTTATCTCAATACTGTCGCTCCTTGCTGTTGTTACGAGACCCACTGTATTTGCTGTCCCAACAGTGAGCATAAGGCTTTCCTTGCTTCTTAAAGGACTGACTGCAGTTTCTTCTGCAGATCCAACAACCCTCCTGAGCAGATGTATCTCTATGGTCGCATTGAATATCATTGGTGGTACCTTTCCCACCTTTCCAATCACCCTTCCAGTCATTGAATCATTTTTTGTGAGAAACGGATCAAGTGTGGTTCCTACCGCAGCAAGCCCACCGGGTCTGATCCTGTCATAGCTGTTCTTTCCGGCCATGAGTGATGTAACTTCGGTGATAACATTTTCCCAGACGTTTTTATTCTCCTTTGTGATCTGAATGCCTGGTGAAATCTCTATCTCGTCGCCAATCTTCAGTTCACCCCTGACAAGCGATCCGCCGAGAACACCCCCCTTAAGATTCTTTGGCTTTGTGCCAGGCCGGTTAACGTCGAATGACCTGGCAATGTACATCATGGGATCAACGGAAGGATCAAACACCGGTGTTTTTATGTTCTCCTCTATGGCTTTGAAGATTGCGTCTATATTTATGTTATGATAAGCACTTGCCGGAATGACAGGTGCATTTTCGGCAACACTACCCTTAAGAAAAGCCCTTATTTCATTGTAATTTTCAATGGCCCTCTCTTTTGTAACAAGATCGATCTTGTTCTGCACCACAATTATCTCGGTCTTCCCCATGATCTCCAGCGCTATGAGATGTTCCCTTGTCTGTGGCTGCGGGCACTTTTCGTTGGCAGCAATCACGAGAATGGCGCCATTCATTATGGAAGAGCCCGATAGCATCGTTGCCATGAGGGTTTCGTGACCTGGGGCATCAACAAATGATACTGTTCTAGATTCGGAACACTGGTCAGATTCCATTATCCTCCCATAGGATATTCCACCATTGCCGTCAGGGCATTTGTATATGGTGGTATCGGCATAACCCAGCTTTATGGAGATGCCCCTCTTTATTTCTTCAGAATGTGTGTCAGTCTTGATACCTGTGAGGGCATGTGTAAGCGTGCTTTTTCCATGGTCAACATGCCCGACCATCCCTATGTTTACGCTGGGCTGTGAACTCATTTGGCGGCTTCCTTATTCTCCTGGGCCTCTACAATTGGACCAGGACCGTACTGGGTAACCTTGAGGTTCAGCTGAGCTATGTCAGTACCAATGATGGAACCTCTGAGTGTTAATCTCCTCCTGATTCCGCTCTTCCCTCTCCTTCCAGCCTTGTAGGTCACCAGGACCTTTTTCTTTCCAGATATGGCAAGATCAGGCCTCATGGGAAAGCCATCATTGGAGGTTCCCCCCGTGACCTTGAGCTTGTATCCCGGCAAGTTGAAGAAAATGCCGTCTATCTCATCACCTATTTTTCTTCCGGAAAGGGAAGCAAGATTCTCTGCCTCAATCTCTTTCTTGTACGTCTTTCCCTCCTTTGGATCTGCAATTATTGCAACGGATTTTGCCATTATTTCGACCTCTGATGTTCCTATTTCTAAAGGTACACGGTATTTTTCAAAAGTTAATAAACCATTCCTATGCTGTCGTCCGGTATCAAGTGTGAACCTCATTGCATCCTCTTAACTTTATCTCTTCGATGCACCACAGTTAATTGTGAAGGCAGCCTATCTGAAATTAAAATACAGGGTTTTAATACTACTCCAGTTGCCATTGAAAAGGAATCCAATCGTTGATGCATGCGAAGGTGTTTACTCCCCCTCCGAGGATACATTTCTTCTTGGGAGATACATTGAATGCAGAGGCAATGTTCTCGAAATCGGTACCGGATCCGGATACCTTGGGATCGGATGCGCTTTGTCGGGATCAAACGTAACTGCAACAGATATTTCATCTGAAGCTTTGGAATGTGCATCAAGGAATGCAAGAAACAATGGCGTAAATATTACCTTTTTACAATCAGATCTTTACCAAAATGTTTCCGGGCGGTTTGATGAGATCATTTTCAATCCCCCTTATCTCCCTGCAGAAGATGGTGAATCGGAGATGTGGTCAGGAGGAAAGGATGGCCTGGAAACTGTCAGGAGATTTCTCCTCGGTTCTCGGAAACATCTCTGCTCAGGAGGAATAATTGAGATTATACTTTCAGACCTTTCGGATATTGTTTCTCTTACTGAACAATTCAGCGACTATGAATTCCATATGCTTGGTAAGGAAACATTCCAGTTTGAAACGATCTTCGCTTACACATTGAACCTTAGGGAGATGTGTTGAAACGGCAACAATAGAGGAGAGGATCAAGGAGATACAGGAAGAGATCAATAAGACCAGATACAATAAGGCAACCGAGCATCACATCGGGATCCTCAAGGCAAAGATAGCGCATCTGCAGATGGAGGCAGAAAGTCACAAGAAGGGTGGAGGAAGTGGTTTCTCCGTTCCAAAATCAGGCGACGCAACTGTGGCACTGGTGGGCTATCCAAATGTGGGAAAGAGCAGTCTTCTCAATGCTCTGACGGGTGTTCATAGCGAGACCGGTAACTTTGCATTCACAACGGTCAGCGTAATACCAGGAACAATGCTGTATAATGGTGCGAGGATACAGATTCTGGATCTGCCCGGTATCATTGAGAGTGCCTCCAGCGGTTCAGGAAGAGGAAAGGAGATACTCAGTGTGGTGAGGGGGGCAGATCTTATTCTTCTGGTCACAGACAATGAAATGAAGGGTCTGGACAGAATAAGGGAGGAGCTCTACAGGGCAGGAATAGTCATAAACAGGAAGAGAAGGAATGTATCTGTCGTGAGAACAGGATCAAACGGAATAGTGATCCATGCACCAAAAAAAGTAATGGTCAACAGTGACGATATCAGGGAGATACTTCACGAATTCAGAATAATGAACGCTGATGTGTACATCAGAGAAAGCGTTACACTTGAGGACATTATAGAGAGCGTCAGGGGAAGCTACGTTTACGTAAAGGCCATAGTTACGGTGAACAAAAGCGATCTGGGGATAGTTAACTACAGCGTAGCTGAGAGTTTCAATGGTGCCTCGGTTGTTAAGGTTTCAGCCAGGACGGGATATGGCATAGACAACCTGAAGGAAGAGATCTTCAGGTCTCTGGAAATGGTCAGGATATACCTCATGGAAAAGTCAGGGAAAATCGACAGGGAAAGACCCCTAATTCTCAGGAAAAGTTCAACGGTGAGGGATGTCTGCAGAAAGATCAGCAGGCAAATGCTGAGTTCATTCAAGTATGCATACGTCATAAGCCAGGGCCAGATGGTTCAGAACAAGAGGGTGGGTCTTGATCATGTTCTCCGCGATGGAGATATAGTGCACATTGTTTCTGTGAACTGATCAGATAAGTCTCCACATGAGATAGGCATCCGATGAATCGCTGTAATAATTGGAAAGCGTGTTTGTTACGACAAACTTGTATCCCTTGTAGAACCTTATGGCGTTATCGTTATCCGTCTTGACCTCCAGCCTTACGCTCATCATTTCATTCTCCCTGCATATCCTGAGAAATTCCTTCATGAGCGCGGATCCATAACCGCAATTCCTGAAACCGTCTTCAACAGCAAGAAGAAGAATTCTTGCCTCTGTCCTGGTGTATTTTGAACCTGTTATGAAGCCTATTACATTTCCATTAACAACACACACAAGAAAAGCTTCAGGCCACTCCCTGGATATCTCCATTATCAGATTCCTCGTGTAATACTCAGTCATTGATGAGTTTGCTATCCTTACGACTGTGTCAAGATCCTCATCCCTGAACTGCCTCACCATACCAGGGGTAGCTTTCTGCATTTCTACTGATCAATGTAACGGAAGATCGTTCATATTATTTGCTATTCAGGTCTTTTGGAACTTAAGCATTCTTATTGCCCTGTTGTATGCATCGGCTATCTCCGCAAATCCCAAAGTTCCCAAGACATTTTTCGAGTCATCCACGGCAGCAAGTATTCCTATGCTACTCTTGGACAGTATTTCCATGGCAACAACGATGGAATCGTTCACATTGACGTAAAGGGGGTTGCTGTCCATGATCTCCCTGACGGTTGCATCAGGTCTGGACTCGGCATCCCTAACATTCTCATAAGATAGTATTCCCACGAGCTTTCCATTATCCTGTACTATAACAGCCTTGGTCCTCGACTCTCTCATCTTCGTAACTGCTATTCTAACGTTGTCATCCGGTGAAACGTATCTGTAGTTCCTGTTCATTCCGTCGAATACTGTCACTGTGCCAAGAACTGGCTTAGTGTATTCTGAGAAATGGGCAGGCGAATCTTTCCTGGTGGGAACCTGTTTGCTGTATATGCAGTATTTGTCTCCCGTGATAAAATATGCTATGAGAGTTGCAAGCATAATGGGCAGAAAGAGCGAAAAACCACCCGTCATCTCTGTTCCTATGATGATGACAGATACTGGAGCCTTTGAGACACCTCCGAAAAATGAAATCATGGATACTATGACAACTGCAGCTATGGTAACCGTTGGGAAGAGTGGATTGAACGTATCATATATGGTGGCTCCCAGAAGCGACCCTATTACCATTCCAGGAGCGAAGACACCTCCTGACCCACCTGAGCCTATGGTCAGGGATGTGGATATTATCTTGAGGAATATCAGTATGATAAGCACAGAGAGCGGTAGAAGGGTGAGATATCCAAGGAGGAGCTGCTGCGTTACTCCGTAACCAAGACCCAGGACCTCTGGAAAATATATGGCTATTATGCCAACACCGAGGCCGCCAATTGCAGGCCTGAAGTACTTTGATACAGGTTTCAATCTTCGGAACGCAGACGTTGTTGTGTAAAATGTCTTCACATAAAGTATACCTAGGCCTCCCGCAAGCACTCCGACTATTGTGTAAAGTATGAGGTTTATTGGGTGCGAGAATGTGGGAAGAATGGGTATATCGAATAGTGACCTGTAGTGAAAATAGTATCCGAATATGGAATATCCTGTTATGGATGCTATTATGGAGGGTATCAGTGCTTCAACCTCAAAATCTCTCTTGTAAAGTATTTCGGTGCTGAGAATGGCTCCACCAAGAGGTGCAAGGAATATGCTTCCTATGCCTGCCCCAATTCCTGCTGCTGCAGCTATCCTTCTATCATGATCATTGAAATGGAAGGCATCTGCAATAAAGGAACCAAATCCGGAAGCAATCTGTGCCGTCGGGCCTTCTCTTCCCGCACTTCCTCCGGAGCCTATGGTTATGGCTGAGGCCAGAGTCTTTATTACAGGAACTCTTCTCCTTATCCTCCCGTCCTTATTGTGAAATGCATCTATGGCAGCATCCGTCCCATGGCCCTCCGCCTCAGGTGCAAACCTGTATACAAGAAAACCGCTGATCAAGCCGCCAAGCGTTGTGGATACCGGAATGAGGTACTTATCGTAGACAGGATAATAGAAGGGTATACCGACAGCACTTACTCCTACCGGAGGAAGTCTAATTCCAGTTATCCCGGTGAGAAAAACACGGGTGAAGAAGATTATGCCAAAGTAAAGGATATATGATCCTATCCCGGCCATTATGCCTATGAGTATACCAACAATGACCCATTTCCTTATTGATTCCGCCGTCAGAGATGACAGAAACCTGCTGACAAACTCTGAAGTCAAGAATCAGACACCCTCTTGGGATTGCGGATTCAGACAAAAACTTTCCGATTGGAGAAGAATGTAGCAGCATCGGCAGCGGGGTTTTTTGAAAGGTACATTCCATCAATGTATTTCCTGAAATAAGATGCCCTCCTGTCCAGGATGATGGCCATGCCAATGTCATCGCTGCTTCTGATAAGCCGCCCAATGGCCTGTCTTATCCTCACGGATACTGGAAACGTTACAGCATATTCCCATCCCCTGTGGTAGCGGAATTCGTAGTATTCCTGAATTGCTTTCTGCCTTGCGTCCGGTCTCGGGTATGGAATTCCTGCTATGATGACAAGTTCCAGTTCTATGCCTGGAAAATTCATGCCTTCGGAAACCCTTCCACCGGAGACTGCAAAAAGAGGTTTTCCACCCTTCCTGAAATCACGTATAAGTTTCTGGAATCCTATCTGATCAAGATCCCTTCTTTCCTTCACGTATTCAATCTGAAATCCCTGATCGCACACTGCATCCATTGCGGAGTATGAGGGGAAATATACAATTGTATTCCTCCTCACAGACAGGAAGGTGTTTTCAATGATATCCCTCATCCTTGATGCCTGCTGTGAGTCAAATTCCCCGAACTTTGTAGTAACATCGTCGTTGTATATTACCATCCTGTTTTCCTTTGGAAAAATGCTATCAACAACCATGTGTGGTGCATCCTTCATGCCGATAATATCCTTGTAAACCTCCACAGGCTTCAGCGTTCCTGAAAGGTGGATAGTCTTTGAATCCCAAAGCGGTTTCAATATATTGGCCGGGTCTAATGAGGATGAATATAGCATGCCGTCCCTGTTTCGTGAAATGATGCACACATAATCAGACGGATCCGAAAGCTGCCACTTCATCATGTTCCAGGCAAATGAAAGCACGTGCGATCTTGGTACCTTCCCGTCCTTCTCCCTCTGTTCTGCTATGAACTCCCCAAACATCTGCATGTATGAGATGAGTGAATCCAATTTTTCAGATGAAATATGATTCTGAATCATGATATAATCCCTGAATTCCTCAGGTCTGATCCTCAGCTCATCATTTTCTCCCAAAAGATCCGATACCATCTTTAGAATGGCACTTCTGGTCATTTCCGTAAAATCGGATGCCTTTATCCTGTCCTTTAAAACAAAATCTCCAAAATCTGTTGCCTCTTTTTCTGCCAGATCGATCTGATGTACCGATATTTCCGTCACAGAAGAATCCCTTGCCATATCTGGCAAGTTGTGTGCCTCATCCAGAATTATGATGATTTCCTTTCTCGAAACACCCCAGTTATGGAGGAGGCGTTCTGCCATAATGGGTGATATAAAATATGAGTATGGAGCAATAACAAGATCTGCCCTCTGCATGGCAGATTTCAGACTTTCATAGGGACATATATTTCTTGAGAGTGCGTAATCATATAGTTCGTCGGCCATGGGAATTGTTGAATATATGTAGTTCTCCGTGTCAGGTTCCCTTATGCCGGGGTTGAAGTAAGGGCATGCGTCCTGGTCACCCTTCGCCACAGCCCTCTTTCTGAATGAGCAGAACCGGGAAAGGGATTCAGCACTGAACTGTTCCCTTTCATCTCCCTCCCTGTAAAGTATGCAGAGATTTGCCCTTCCCTGCAAAGGCACCGTGCTTATCTTGAAAATTGGATTAAGTTTTCTCAATTCCCTGATTATCTGCTCTTGCTGTGAATTTGTCCTTGTGAGGTAGAGGATTTTCCTGTGCGTCTCATCTCTCGAATAAAGGGCACCATATATTCCCATAAGGGTTTTTCCGGAACCTGTCGGTGACTCAATAATGCATGCTCCAGAATCTCTCAAGGATTTTACTATGAAGGATACCACTTTTTCCTGATAATCTCTTAATTCCAACTGCGCAGACAATGGGTTCATCCTCCTATCTTTGGAAGGCTAATATCTGTTTTGGTGCTGTGTGTCATTAAATTCCAATTGTGAAAGAAAGTCAGGTGTTGGAAAAGGAGGATCATCTCATCTCCGTAAGATTTCACTATTCATGGGGAATATCAATACCCTGGGTAAATAAAATTTCCCTTAAAGTGCATGTAATTTTAATTCCTGTAATATCTGTCCACAATTCTACGATCGTATTGTTACATCAAAGGTACATTATGTCTAAGATTAGTCCAACAAAAGTATGAATGCCCCATAAAGAAATGTTACCAACCCATAAACGCTTAAATTCAAAAAAGCCATACAACATTATGGATCAATCTGAAAATTACTGGTCTCAACGTTTGGAATCCATGAGATTAAGGAGGGATAAAATCAACAGCAGATACAACTCATGGAAAAAGGATACTTTGAATCCATGGAACAAATCATCGAGAAATATTACTGAAGAAAGGAGAAACTCTTCAGACATCATTCTGAGAGAGGTATATACGGAAGAGGATCTGAGTAACAACATTGATCAGGAACTTGGAATGCCAGGAACGTATCCATTTACCAGGGGAATTTACCCAAACATGTACAGGGGAAAGCTGTGGACCATGAGGATGTTTTCAGGTTTCGGTACACCTGAGGATACCAACAGGAGATTGAAGTACCTCATTTCTCACGGTGAGACGGGTCTAAGCATAGCTTTCGATATGCCAACACTTTACGGCCTTGATTGTGACAGTAAAAGGTCAGATGGCGAGGTGGGAAAATGTGGAGTAAGCGTATCATCACTGAAAGACATGGAGGTGATCTTCAGAGGCATCGATCTTGGGAAGGTCTCAACATCCATGACCATAAATGCACCTGCCATTGTTCTCACAGCAATGTACTTCGCTCTGGCGCAGAAGAAGCATGTTCCCCTTGAAAATGTCGCTGGAACAGTTCAGGCTGACATTCTCAAGGAATACATAGCACAGAAGGAATGGATATACCCGCCTGAGGCACACCTGAGAATGATCAGGGATATGATGACATTCTGCACAAAAAATGCACCAAAATACAATTACATCAGCATATCGGGTTACCATATAAGGGAGGCAGGATCAAGTGCGGTACAGGAACTTGCCTTTACCCTTGCTGATGGTTTCTATTACATTGACATGGGAATAGAGGCGGGTCTCGATGTTGACCGGTTTGCTCCAAGATTATCATTCTTTTTCAACTCATCCATAAACTTCTTTGAAGAGATAGCTAAGATGAGGGCAGCAAGGAGAATCTGGGCAACCGTTCTGAAGGAGAAGTATGGTGCAAAGAAGGAGAGATCGCTTCTCATGAGATTTCACACCCAGACTTCCGGTTACACACTGACATGGCAGCAGCCGATGAACAATATTGTCAGAACAACAATTGAGGCCATGGCAGCTGTTCTTGGCGGAACGCAGAGCCTTCACACAAATTCATATGATGAGGCATGGGCCCTCCCATCGGACAATGCAGTGAAGGTTGCACTCAGAACGCAGCAGATCATAGCGGAGGAATCTGGCCTTGCTGATGTTATAGATCCACTTGGCGGGTCCTACTATGTGGAATGGCTTACGGACCAGATGGAGGAGAAAGCCTTTGAGTACTTCGACAGGATAGAGAGAATGGGAGGCATATTGAACGCAATCAAGTCAGGATACCTTCAGAAGGAAATTGCCGCAACATCTTACAAGAGGCAGATCAGACTTGAAAAGGGAGAAGAGGTTATGGTCGGAGCAAACAAGTATGTTGAGGACGAGCATCCAATAAGCATACTCAGAATAAGCCGAAAAGCTCAGGATATGCAATTAAAGAGGCTGAGAGATATCAAAAGAACCAGGGATACGGCAAAGGTTACGAGATCGCTGGATAGGCTCAGGAAGGCCATGGAGGATCCAGATGAGAATCTCCTTCCCTTCATGATTGATGCGGTAAAGGCTTACGCAACTCTGGAAGAGATAACGAACATAGGGAGGGAGATATATGGTGGCTGGAAAGAGCCAGTCATTGTTTAAGGACCGGCCCATTAAGGTGTTGCTTGCCAAGCCGGGCATAGATGGTCACGACAGGGGCATGTTTGTACTTGCAAAATCATTCAGGGATGCCGGCATGGATGTTCTTTATGCAGGTCTTCTTCCCACGCCCGAGGAAGTCGTTGACACAGCCGTAAACGAGGATGTCGATGTTATAGCGCTGAGTCTTATGAACGGAGCTCATCTGACGGTTTTCAAAAAGGTAGCTGACCTCATGAAAAAGAGAGGCATAACGGATATAGCCATTGTGGGTGGAGGAACCATACCTGACCAGGATAGACCAAAGCTGGCCAGGATGGGGATAACTGGAAACTACGGTCCCGGCACTCCCATATCCACAATAGTTGAGCATGTAAAAAGGAGAGCTGAGGAAGCAAGAAAAAGAAAGCTGGGACTGAACTGATGCTAGACACTGGTGAAATAGTCTCCGGTATACTGAGAGGAGATCCAAGATCCATCTCAAGGGCAGTTTCTATTATGGAAACTATGCCGGGAAGTGCTGAAAGGAGAAAGATACTTGAGGCCATATATCCCAACACAGGAAATGGGCAGATCATAGGCATCACTGGACCACCTGGTATAGGTAAAAGCACAATGATTGGAAAGTTATCATTGTCCATAGCCCAGAAAGGTCACAAGATAGGGGTGGTTGCAGTTGACGCCTCAAGCCCTTTTTCCAACGGATCAATCCTTGGTAACAGACTTCGGATGCAGGATAGCCTCACAAGCAGGAATATCTTCATGAGGAGTCTTTCAACAAGGGGACAGAGAGGCGGTCTATCATCCACTGTATGGGATACCGTCACCATAATGGAAGCATCGGGAATGGATAAGATCATCGTGGAGACCGTTGGTTCCGGGCAGGCTGATCTTGATATCCTTGGGCTCGCAGATACAATAGTGCTTGTTCTTGCGCCTGGGCTTGGTGACGAGATCCAGGCTATCAAGGCCGGCATCATGGAGATTGCGAGCATAATTGTCGTGAACAAGATTGACAGGGAGGGTGCTTACATGGCAATGAAGGATATCCAGGACATGCTGGCCATAAATTCTGCAGATGGATGGGTGATCCCAGTGATAGGAACTAATGCCCTCACGGGAGATGGCCTGGAAGATCTTATGGGGTGTATGGAAAAGCACTGGATTTACCTTCATGAACACGTGAATATCAGGGAATCCAGGTTCAAAAATACAGTGGCAATGGATGCTAAAATACAGCTTGATCAGATCGTTCAAAGAAGTTTTCAACGTGCACTCCAGGGTATGGAAACAATACCTGGAAAGAATGGTAGTCCCTACGATGAGTCTAATTCAATCGTAAAGAAGACGATTGAATCAATTCTTAAGGGCGGCTAATCAATGTTTAAATATATTGTGGGAATCTTTGTTTATGTATAATCCGCTTAAGTATTACACCCAGGAAGCCCTCAAGAATATGAATGACAAGGCCAAGGAGATACTTTCATTCATGTATCCGCCCATCACAATGTACGAGGAAGGCGGAGAAGTGAAGATAGAGGCTGATCTCCCCGGATTCAACAAGAAGGACATAAAGATAAGAACGGACAAAAATTCAGTGACCATAGAGGCAACCAGAAAGATTCAGACAGAAGGAACCGTAATCGTGAATCAGAGGCCGGAGCATGTTTTCAAGCGAGTATCTGTTCCATATGAAATAGAACAGAATGCCGATCTTGTTGCCAAGTACGCGGATGGCGTCCTTAAGATATCTCTGCAGATTAAGGGAATGAAAACCGTAAAGGTAGAATAATCATTTTCTTATTAAAGAGTAAACGAAAATAGCTAGGTCAACTGGTATCAATATTTCGGAGATTAGTGGATCATAGTGGAAAAAGTATACCAGAGCAAGAAGGCCAAATCCCAGAAATATTGAAATTTCAATGGATTTGGATCTTTTCATTTCAACGACGCCTTCAGTCTCATCCAGTCTACGTTTCAGTGCAGGAAGAACATCAAGACCTTTTTCTATGGAAATAATGGCCTTTTTGCCAAATTCGCGCAACTGCCTGGAATAGAATTCATTTAGCAGACCCTCGTTGTAAAGAAGTTCCCTCAGAACAGAAATAAATCTGAATTCAGGATCGAGCTGCAGGCAAACGCCCTCAAGTATTGAAGACATTCTCATGTATAGAACAAGTGCCTGAGGCAGCTTGAATGGAAATTCAAAGATAACATCGTTTGCTATCTCAAATATCTCCCTAACCTCACGATCCTCGACCCTTTTTCCTGACATGCCTGCAATGACAAGCTCCATGCTTCTTCTTATTATTCCCCTGTTGGCAGCTGGGGAGAGCGCATGCATCGCGAGAAGTGAGTCAATAATCATATCAGGGTCTGTCTGTACAAGACCAGCATACAGTTCCAGGAGAGAGTATCTTGTATCAGAATCCAGTGAGCCCACCATTCCAAAGTCGTAGAGTATTATATTGCCATCATCTGACAGGGAAATATTCCCTGGGTGGGGATCGGCGTGAAATATATCATCCCGGAGGAGCATCTTGAGAAAAAGAAGATCAACCCTGAAGGCCAAATTCTTCAGATCGTAATTTTTCTGTTTCAGTGAATCGATATCCGTTATTTTGGTTCCTGACACATACTGCATCACAAGCACTTCACTTGTTGAAATCTCGTCAAAAACATTCGGGACGAGAACTCTTTCATTCCTGGCACTTAGATTTCCCCATATTCTTTTAAGGTTCTCCCTCTCCTTCACGTAATCCATTTCCTCGTAGACCCTCAGTGAAAAATCATCAATAACATTCTTTATGCTTGTGTAAAGGAACGATTCCATTCTATTCTTTGCCAGCCGCAGGAGCCTGTTTATGACAATAAGATCCCTTCTGACAATCTCTTTCACATTGGGCCTGTTAACCTTGACTGCAACGTCACTTCCCCTGTACCTCGCACGGTATACCTGACCAAGTGAAGCCCCGGATATGGCTTCCCTGTCAAACTCTTCAAATATCTCATCCACGGGTTTCCCCAGGCTTCTCTCAATGATTTTCTGTGCATCTGAAAAAGGTGCCGCCGGTACCTTATCCTGAAGAGATTCGAACGCCTTCATATATTCCTTTGGCAGAAGATCGGATCTGGCAGAAAGTATCTGTCCCAGTTTAATGAAGGTTGGTCCAAGATCTATGAAGGCTTTAACCGCAAGTATACCATTTCTCTCACGGATTGGATCATATCCAGTTTCCTTATCCCTCTTCGCCTTATCCCTGTCCTTAAGATATCTTCTGAAGACCGGATAGAGTTTGAGCAGCACGTGAAGCTCTGATCTTCTGATCCCCCTGTCCTTTGGCGGTAGCTCAACCACATGGGCAGATTTTCACCTATTATATGAACTGTTCCAGGAATGATCTACCAGAAATCCTTGGACACATGTTCTTCGTAGAGAAGCTCAAGTTCAGCTTTGCTCCTCTTTTCCCTTTCCAGAAGGAGCTCAAGTGACTTCCTTATCTCCTCAGATTTGTATTCCTGAACCATGAGAGAAAGGAGGCTTATGGTATCATTGGTTATTTTTAGTGCAGCCCTCAGAACACTGGCCACATCGTTATGATCAACCCTGCTTTCCTCCATAATCAGATGATCCAGCATGGAGGTCTCAGTGAGATCGTTCTCAGATTCATCCGATGTTATTGATTCCACGGTGCCGCTGTCAATAACGCTCTGTATGTCCCTGATGTCATTCTCTTCGGTCTCCTTGAGATTCTTCAGTATGTTTATCACATGGTCCATGCTGCTTTTCTCCAAGAGGGAGGCATATCTGTCCCT
This sequence comes from Thermoplasmatota archaeon, assembly GCA_023379435.1. GTDB lineage: Archaea > Thermoplasmatota > Thermoplasmata > Thermoplasmatales > Thermoplasmataceae > WAQW01. Next base: position 44,028 of record JAMCUH010000053.1, read on the forward strand.
GAGTTTTGATTTGAGCCTTATTATGTTATAAAGTATATTTTTTCTGGCATCTATAACGGCTTTCCCAGAAATTGTCTCCTTTCCAGCACTGCCTCCCTTTTTCATGGATCACATATATACGGTGAGTAGTTAATAAGCGTTTTCATTGTGCTCAGGACCGGCCATTCTCCAATGAAATTCAGTTATTAAATGAATTTTTCCTTATTTAACATATTCAAATCAAATTTATACAACCTTGCAATGAAAGTCAGTATGGAAGTATCCCCCTCCATAATATCATCTGACCTTTCAAACCTGAGAGATCAGATCAGGCAGTGCGACAGAGTCGGTGTCAGCTCCTATCACATTGATGTAATGGACGGTCATTTTGTGAACAACATAACCATCGGTCCGGATTTTGTCAGTGCAGTAAGAAGATCAACGGATGTCAGACTGGAGGGACACCTGATGATAGAGAGACCGGACAGGTATTACAGGGAATTTATCAAGAGTGGCATCGACAATATCATCTGCCATGTTGAAACACCCATATCTGTTGGTAGTTTTCTGCATCAACTTCGCAATGAGGGGATAGAGCATGGAATTGCCATAAACCCTGAGACACCAATCGAAAAGATTGAACCATTTCTTGAAGGGATTTCAACCATACTTGTTATGAGTGTCCATCCTGGATTTTCCGGACAGGCCTTCATTCCTGCTGTTTTAGAAAAGATCACCAGGGCAAAATCCATGATAAGGGAAAACGGCTATGGCATAAAGATAGAGGTTGATGGAGGAATAGACGACAAAACAGGTGTGCTTGCTGCAAAAGCCGGTGCTGACATACTGGTTTCAGCGTCCTATATCTTTGGTGGGAACATTATGGAGAGAATTGGTAAACTTAAGGAGATTCAATATTCTCCTTCCAGCCATTAATCTTCTTCATTTTTACACTTTATCTGGAAATCCATGGAGGCCAAATGAGCCCGCTTAGATCAATGATCCAATCCACTGGCATGAAAGGTCTTTCCCGGAAAGAGATCCCTGTTATACATAGGCAATTATTCTCTAAAATCTTTGTAAATTTTTAATCCTGATTTTAGAGATCAATAATGGAAGCATCTGGATTTACATGTTATGGCAAAATATTAGATGTGGTATGCTCTTCTGATTCCATGACCAAGGTATTACTGAAGACGACAATTGGTGACATTCATCTTGAAATATATGACAGGGAAATGCCCGTTACTGGTGGGAACTTCGTAAGTCTTGTGAAGAAGGGATTTTATGATAATACCGTTTTCCACAGGGTGATTGATAAATTCATGATTCAGGGAGGCGATCCTACCGGTACAGGAATGGGAGGTCCAGGATACACAATCAGAGACGAATTCGGCGGAAACAACCGAAACGACAGGGGAACGATCTCAATGGCAAATGCCGGCCCTAACACCGGGGGAAGCCAGTTCTTCATCAATGTTGTTAACAATAACTACCTTGATAAAAAGCATCCTGTCTTTGGTAAGGTTACTGGCGGTATGGATGTTGTGGACAGGATAAGTCAGTCAAAAACAGATTCCAATGATAGACCATTGAAGGAGATAAGAATACTGAAGGCATCCATTGAATAATCTTTACATATTAAGAAATGCCTTAAATTTCGTGGCCTTTCTTATATTTTGTAACCATTATGGAGTATGAGCAACAGAGAAGTATATAAGGATTTGAAAAGTGTCGTTAATCCTGAGCACAGCTGTTTGGTTGTCTGGGATGTACAGAATGCCCTTGTCAACTCCATTTTCAACAAAACTGAATTTCTTACAAATCTGAAAAATCTTATTTCAGCTGCTAGAAAAAGTGGTGTAAGAATTTTCTACACAATGATAACCCCCCTGCCACAAGGCTTTGAGTCAGGTTACAGGCTTTACAGCATGATGAAGAGATACGGCACGGCAGAACCGGGAAAAATGAGATTTATGGAACCTGGCACACCGGAGGCAGAAATTGCGCAGGAGATAAAGCCTGAGAAAGATGATATAATCATCAGAAAGAATACTGCCGACATATTCATCGGAACCAATTTTGAACTCATGACAAGGAATAGCGGTATTGAAACAATCGTCCTCACCGGTATTTCCACTGAAATAGGCGTTGAATCCAGTGCCAGGTCAGCAGGCAACAGGGGTTATTATCCCGTTGTTGTGAAAGATTGTGTCTCCTCATCAAACAGGGAAATGCATGAAATGGCGCTCAAGGTGTTAGAAGCAGTTTCTATAACTGCATCTTCTTCAGAAATAACAGGGAGCTGGAGATAAGGCATCAGCTCCTTATTTCTCTCCTGATCGATTTCCTGTAAACATCATATATTTCCAGTGCCTTTTTTATCCCTATCTCAGTGGAGCTCTTTTTCTTCGAATCAAGTATTTTCCTCATCTCCGCTTCGTTCTCAAGGAGAAGGGCAGGTGCGGTTGCATATATAATCCTGCCAGTAAGGCCGGACTTCCTGTTGACGGTTTCAAGAATATCTATCATCTGATCGTATCCTTCTATTGCGACTTTTCTGTTGTTTCTGTAGCTACAGATTGCATTTATGTAGGTCGAATAGTCCTGCTTCTTTATCTTTCCATTTCTCATGAGCGAAAGCACCTCTTCCATGTTCGCCTTTCCCGGAAGATAGCCCATACCCCTGAGTATAGCAAGCCTGTCATCATCTGTGCTGGCTGTCTGCATCTTTCCAATCATTTCATGTACATCGCCCTTTTTCCTGGCGTATGCAATGGAAATGGCACTCCTGATCTCAGGCTCCTCATTGAATAAATTGTCAAATTTTTCTGAAAGCTGAAGTGAGAGCTCATCATCCAAAACTGCAAGGAGGGAATATACACTCTCTTTTATTATAATGGCATCAGAATTTTTAAGTTTTCCAGAATTTATCCAGTCATACAGCTGTCTGGCATACGAAAGTGCTGATGCAGAAACCACGTTGTTATCGCCGTGCACTGCCAGCAACCCTCTGTATACGGAAAGCAATTCCTCGATTACTGTTCTCTCCGATCTGCCATGGAATTTTTGCAGGTTTTGAATCAGATCCTTCAGGGTTATGGAACCCGAGAGCATGAAAGCATATAGATTGCTTATTATTCCAATGGCATCATACTTTCCCATCGTAGTGGAAGATTTCATAATCTCATCCATCAGTTCTCCATGATAATGAACCCTGTAGAAACCTGTCTCTTCCGGATTGAGCTTTACAAATCCTTCAGAGGGAATATCCATTTCCTGCCTGTCCATAACAATGCTTTCAGTTCCATTTTTCCTCTTCACAGTCAGGGGAATAGGCCAGGTTTCTCCCTCTCTGTTACCGGAAAGAAGAAATCTCTCCTGCCTGAGATGTATTATATTTCCATGTCTTTCTGCATGAACAACAGGATAACCTGTTTTTCTCATCCAGACTGACATTATATTTGAAACGGGTTTACCGCTGACTTTTTCCAGTGAAGACCAGAGGTCCTGGCCAGTGGCATTTGAATATGCATGATTCTTCAGGTGTTCCGATAACCCTTTACGGAAACTCTCGGGGCCAAGGTAAGCCTCTATCATTCTCAGTACAGCACCACCCTTCCCATAACTTATCTCGTCGAATATCTGTGCAACAGACTCAGGATCCTTAACGTCGGCGTCAATGGGGTGTGAGTTTATCAGGGAATCACCAACGAAGGCAGAGGACGATCTTGATATGATCATGTCACCAATCTGGTCCCACTCAGGGAAGAGCTTATCTATGGGTTTATATGACATGAATGTGGCAAAACTCTCATTCAGCCAGAGATCGTTCCACCATTTCATGGTGACCAGGTCACCGAACCACTGGTGCGTTATTTCATGGGCAATTACGGAAGCTATGTCTCTTTTGCTTGATTCTGTACTGCTTTTGTTATGGAGTATTCTCACCTCTCTGAACGTTATGGCTCCCCAGTTTTCCATAGCTCCGGCTCCAAATTCCGGTACCGCGATTAAATGCATCTTGGGGAGAGGATATTTGATTTCAAAGTAGGAATTATAATAGTCTATGCAGGCAGATGCCATTTCTATGGGGAAATTATCGGAGTTGAGGTGACCTTTATTTGCTGCAAGTATAATTTCCACATCTCCATGCTTCTCCTTGATCTCATCGAATCTTCCAATACCGAAATAAAGGAGATATGTTGACATCCTTGGTGTTTTCCTGAATATGATCTTTTTCCTATTTCCGGTTTTATCAGATCTTTCAACTGGCATGTTAGATATGGCGTCAAGATCATTGTCTACCGTTAACGTCAATGAGAATTCCGCCTTGTAAGCAGGGTTATCAAAGCATGGAAATGCCATCCTTGCCCCGGTGGATTCAAACTGTGTAGTAAGCATTTTTGAACCGTCTGGATCCCTGGCAACATAGAACCCCATAAGCGTCTTCGAAACATCGGCATCGAATGACACATCAATTTTCACATTTCCGTGATGCTGACCTTCCAGGACAACCTCATCCTCACCCCTGGAGGAAAAATTTACGTTTTTACCATCCACAGAAATGCTTCTAATGTTTATGCCAGTTGAATTCAGAACAATTTCTCCATCACTGGTCATTTGGATTGCTTCCTGGCCTTTATAAGTTTCATGCTCAAAATCAACATCGAGAGACAGTTCATAGTGCTTTACTTCCATGAGAATCGTCCTGTTATGTCAGATGATTTTATAACAGTTTGCTGAGTTTCTAAAAATAATTATACGGAAATGCAAATAATTTTAATGATCCATGCAATCATCAGTTACATATGAATATGGTCAGGACATACCCAGTGGTGAGACCTGATTATGTCAAGGTAAGGATCCCATCTGGAGAATCTTTTGTCAAGATTAGGAATACACTAAACGAGCGATCACTTCACACCGTATGTCAGGAGGCAAGATGCCCCAATATTGCAGAATGCTGGGATTCCGGTACGGCAACATTCATGATCCTCGGGAAGAACTGCTCAAGAGGATGCCGTTTCTGCTCCGTTACACACGGAAGAATGACACCCCCAGATCCACTGGAACCTGAGAAGATCGCGGAGTCGGTAAGGATTATGCATCTTGACTATGTTGTCATAACATCCGTTGATAGGGATGACCTTCCCGATCAGGGTTCTTCTCATTTTGCATCTGTGATCCAGAGAGTGAAGAAGGAGGGCTGCAGGGTTGAAGCCCTCATTCCAGACTTCCAGGGCAACCTGGATCTTGTGAAAAAAATCTGTGACCAAAATCCGGAGGTCATATCGCACAATATAGAGACGGTGAGAAGATTAACGCCCACCGTGCGGGATCCCAGAGCCGGGTACGATCAGTCTCTTTCCGTGCTTTCGTTCATTTCTCGTAACAATACAGTTGCAAAATCATCCATCATGCTGGGGTTAGGCGAAACAGATCAGGAAGTGTTATCAACCATGGAGGATTTGCTTTCTGTGGGGGTAAGCATACTAACTATTGGTCAGTATCTGAGACCTTCGAAAATGCAACTCCCTGTCACCGAATACTGCAGTATGGAGAGGTTTAACATGTTCAGAGAGAAAGGTATGGAGATGGGTTTTGACTTTGTTGCTTCCGGACCTCTGGTGAGGTCATCATACAGAGCTGCAGAAGCTTTTTTGAGGAGGGGAAAAAATGGAAATGGAAAAATTAACTTCAGCTGAAAAGTCGGCATATATTAAGGCATTTACCGCCATGGTTCTTGGTAGAACTCTGGACAAGAAGATAGTAAATGCCCAAAGGCAGGGAAGAGTTGGGTTCTACACACCTACCATGGGCCAGGAGGCCACTCAGGTTGGTCTCTCCATGTCACTGGGCAGGGAGGACTTCATATACGGTTATTACAGGGATGTCTCTCTTCTTCTTCACCGCGGAGCCCCCATGGAAGCCATCATTAATCAGATCATGGGGAATTCAAAGGATGTTGAGAAAGGGAGGCAGATGCCCTCCCATTTCTCCTATAAAGGGGTGAACTTCATGTCTGTGCCAAGTCCGGTTGGCACGAATCTACCTCTTGCCGTGGGAAGCGCATATGCCTTTAAACTAAGAAAGGAAAAGGGAGTTGTTGTGGCAACGTTCGGTGACGGTGCGACATCAACACCTGATTTCCATGTGGCCATGAACATGGCTGCTGTTTTTCATGTGCCCGTGGTATTTGTGTGTGAAAATAACGGATGGGCCATATCCTTACCCGTGGAGAAACAGACAGAAACAGAGATCTACAAAAAGGCCGATGCGTATGGCATGAAGGGGATTCTCGTGGACGGTAACAACTTCCTGGAGATGTACAAGACATGCACAGAGGCTGTTAACAACGTAAGATCAGGAGGAGGGCCTGTCCTAATCGAGGCAAGGAGCTACAGGATGGGTGCGCATTCCACTTCAGACGATCCCACAAAGTACAGAAAGGATGAAGTGAAGGAGGGCGACGCCAAAGATCCTCTCATTATAGCGGAAAAGATCCTCAAGGATCTGAACATAGGTGACGATAAACTTGTGGAGAAGATAAAGGCAGAGGCTCAGCGCATAGTGGATGCCAAATTCCAGGAGTGCGAGAAGATACCGCCACCTGAACCCATAACTGCATTCCAGGAGGTCTATTCAAAGAATACATGGATGCTTGATGAGGAGGTAGGTGACATCCTTGACTGAGATGAATATGGTCCAGGCTCTTAATAGGGCACTTAACGACATAATGGCAAAAAACCCGTCTGTCGTGATTCTCGGTGAGGACGTTGGAGTGGACGGTGGTGTCTTCAGGGTCACCGACGGCCTGATATCAAAATTTGGTCCGGAGAGGGTCATTGACACACCACTGGCAGAGATTGGTATCGTCGGCATGTCCATAGGCATGGCAATATCCGGTCTGAGGCCAATACCGGAGATACAGTTTCAGGACTTCATTTACACAGCAATGGATCAGATAATCAATCAAATGGCAAAGATAAGATACAGGTCCGGTGGTGAATACACGTGCCCTGTTGTTCTGAGGGCACCCTACGGTGGTGGAGTGAAGGGAGGTCTCTATCATTCTCAGAGTGGTGAAACATACTTTGCCCATACGGCAGGTCTCATCGTTGTCACACCTTCCACGCCAACCGATGCAATCGGCCTTCTGTATTCTGCCATTGATGGAAATGATCCTGTGATTTTCCTTGAACCCAAAAGGCTTTACAGATCGGTAAAGGAAGATGTTCCTGATAATGTACCGAAGGTACCCATAGGAAAGGCAAAAATCATCCGGGAAGGAGACGAGCTTAGTATAATAACATATGGACCAATGGTTCCAACGGTTGTATCAACAGTGCAGAAAAACAACATCAATGCAGATGTCATCGATCTGAGAACTCTGGTTCCCATGGACAGGGATGCAATAATTGGCTCCGTCAAAAAAACAGGGAGAGTTGTGATCGTTCATGAAGCCCCCAGGACGCTTGGTCTAGGATCAGAGATTGCTGCTCTCGTTGCAGAGAGGGCCATAGACAGCCTTCTTGCACCTGTTATCAGGGTAACAGGACCAGACTCGCCGTTCCCTTACAGGTATGAGGATTATTATGTGCCGAACGAGAAAAGAATAATGAAGGCCATAAAACGCGTGACGGAGGAGGCCTGAATGTTCAGTTTCCGTCTTCCGGACATTGGTGAGGGGGTGGCAGAGGGAGAGATTGTAAAATGGAATGTTGCCCCGGGAAGCAAAGTGGAGCAGGATCAGGATATGGTTGAGGTGATGACAGACAAGGTCACCGTTAAAATTCCTTCTCCCGTTGCCGGTACTGTAAAGGATATCCTTGTCCCAGAAGGAAAGGTTGCAAAGGTTGGTGACATCCTCGTAACAATAGATGATGGGAAGAGTCAGGATAGCACAAATCTTGAAGTGCATGAAGAAACACAGGTTTCAGGGAAGTCTCCTGAAGATGCTCCAAAGGAACCGAGAACCATTGTTTCGCAGACAAAGGTTCTTGCAACACCTGCCGTCAGGAAACTTGCCAAGGATCTGGGTGTTGATATAGAAAAGGTCAAACCCACCGGTCCTGGAGGAAGGGTGCTGGCAGATGATGTAAGAAATGCAGCAAAGTCAGGAAACGTGGTGCAGGAGGCCCCTCCACAGATAAGGAAGGATGAAGCAAAGGTTCCCGAGGAAAAGCCTCACCCCGAAGCTGAAAAGACTCTCGTACCGCATGAGCATGACGAGATTCTTGAGATGAAGGGTCTGAGGAGAATAATCTTTGAAAAGATGACAAAGTCAAAGGCCATAATTCCTCACTTCACTGTCATGGAGATCGTTGATCTCGGCAAGGTTATTGAGCTCAGGGATGATCTCAGGTCGCAGGGATTCACCGTTGGTTACACACCATTTTTCGTAAAGGCAGCTTCAAAGGTTCTTAGAGAGTTTCCAAAATTCAATGCACATTACGATGAAGCAAGGAAGGCATATATATTGAGGAAGCAGTGCAATATCGGTGTTGCAGTTGACACACCTGCAGGTCTCACAGTTGCTGTTGTGAAGGATGCCGATCTAAAGTCACTGAACTCCATTGCTGAGGAAATTAACCGTCTTGCCGAAAAAGCAAGGAAGAATGAACTGAAGCTTTCTGAGGTTCAGGACTCAACATTCACCGTATCGAACGTAGGATCCATAGGTGGAGTTCTTTCAAACCCCATAATAAACTATCCGGAAGTTGCAATACTTGGTGTCCACAGACTGCTTGATGACGGCATATTCTCAGAAAAGAAGAGCATGTTTGTTTCTCTCTCATGCGACCACAGGCTCATAGACGGTGCCGATGCTGCAAGGTTCATCAGAAAGATCAAGGAAATGCTGGAGAAGCCGTCAATTCTTCTCATAGAAAGGTAGGTTTTACAATGGAGTATGATGCATTCGTCATTGGAGGGGGCCCTGCCGGTTATGCGTGTGCCATAAGGCTGGCCCAGAAAGGAAAAAAAGTGGCACTTGCGGAGATGGAGAAGATTGGTGGTGAATGCCTGAATTATGGCTGTATACCATCCAAGGCCCTTATTGAGCTAGCCCATTCTGTGGACTACCTTCGAAACATGAAGGGAGTCACACTTAACGAAAAGATCGATCTCGGGGAATGGAACAAGTGGAAATGGTCCATGATTGAGAAGCTTACGGGAGGTGTATCAACACTTCTCAAAGCCTGGAAGATTGATGTTATTCATGGAAAGGCAACACTGTCAGGAAAAAATTCTGTCCGTGTGGAAGGAGGAAAAGAATACACGTCAAACAATATAATAATTGCAACAGGCTCAGCTCCCATCAGCATACCCGGCATAGAACATGTTCTGTACAACAGGGAAATACTTGATCTCAAGGAAATACCGTCCAGCATGGCCATAATAGGTGGGGGATACATAGGCGTTGAACTCGGAACTGCGTTTGCCAAGCTCGGTACCAACGTTACGATAATTGAAATGATGGATAAGATTCTGCCAGGCATAGACGAATCCGTTTCAAGATATGCAGAAAAGACACTGAAAAGGCTCAATGTCGCAATCCTGACAGGAAAGAAGGTGAAGGCAGTTTCCAAAGGGAAGAAATTCAGGGTTGATCTGGAAGATGGATCGGTGGATGCTGATATCGTTTTCATGAGCGTTGGAAGGAGACCCAATACTGCTGGTCTGGGTCTGGAGAAAGCCGGTGTTGAGATGGACGGAAATTTTATCAAGACAGATTCAAGGAAAATGACTTCGGTGGAGGGAATATATGCCATAGGTGATGTCACGAAGGGACCAATGCTGGCTCACAGGGCATATTACGATGCTGACATTGTGGCATCCAACATAAGTGGTGAATCCATGGAGGCAGATTATTCCTCAATACCCGCTGTTATATACAGTGACCCTGAAATATCAACAGTTGGTGGAAAGTCTGCCGTCGAGATGAGTTTTCCTCTTTTGGCAAATGGTCGTGCTCTGAGCATGAATGCGGGCGATGGTGCTTTCCGGATCTTTGCTGACGAGGATGGTTTCATAACAGGCGCCGCACTTGCCGGTGTTCATTCTTCTGAGATAATATCGGAAATAACACTGGCCAAGAATTCAGGCCTCACATTGACGGACATTGCACTTACAGTTCATCCCCACCCCACTGTTTCTGAAGCGCTGATGGAGGCAGCTCAAATTGGATCAGGTTTCCCTCTCCATTACAAACCTTCGCGCTGATCTCGGCACAGTTGATTATGCGCTCTCTCTTGATCTGCAGAGAAAACTTGTAAGATTGAGGAAGGAGGAGAGGATAGGTAATACCATACTATTTTTGGAGCATAACCCTGTATACACCATCGGGAGGAAACATGATCCGGGGAATTATCCTCATATAAATCCTGTTGTCACGGAGAGAGGAGGCGACATAACCTACCATGGGCCCGGGCAGATTGTAACATACATGATCTTCGATACGAGAGTGAATGGAAAGAGAGACGTTGGCAAGCTCCTTCATGACGTTGAAACTGCCGTTATTGGTGCAGCAGCGATCTGTGGCTTCAGGCTTCACGTGGGATCTGAACCCGGCTTCTGGTTTGGTGATAAAAAGGTTGGATCACTGGGCATGGCCATGGATGACTACGTTTCCTTTCATGGCATATCACTGAACTATGATCCACGTGTGCTGGATGGATTCATGCGGATCAGACCATGTGGCCTGCCCCCTGAAGTCATGGATTACATTCCGGTTGAACCTGAGCTTTTCAGAGAGAACATGACTGAGATGTTATCACGAATCTATGGCAAATTCAGGCAAGTGGATTATGATTATATTCTGTCACTGGTATCAGGATATAATACCAATATCCCAGAGCCTCTCGGTGATACCAAGTCTCTTGTTTGACACAACTGCCATCATAAATAGCAGGGAAGAAAGCCTGTTGGCATATTTAAGCACCGATTTCGATATTTCCATATGTTCCTTAAGGTGAACAATCCTTCTCTCTGCTGATCTCGAAACAACCCTTGCGATGTGGAGGGTTGCAGCTTCCTCTGATCCCCCAGGTATGACGAACAGCCTGATCTTGCCAATTTCCTCCTTGTAGGCCCTTGTTCTCTCCTCTATCCACTGAACCCTGTCTTCACCCAGCTTCTTCTTTTTTCCCTGGAAACCTATATCCTCGCCCATCAAATAGAGGTCCTCCTGGCATTGTTGCAAATCTGCTATGATATCAGACCACTTTGACTTCACAAGGGCCATGCCAATGAATGATATGGACTCATCAATTGCACCTTCAACATCAATTCTGGCAGAACTTTTGGATTCCCTGGAGCGGTCTACTGTATCCGTACTCCCGGAATCCCCTCTACCCGTGAACATGCTATGAGATTCCTATTTATGATATAGTCCTTTTCACACTTTCATATTGAAGGATATTTCTCTGTTGCAGCCATTTTCACGACTGTATTTAAGTCATCTCGTTACCATGCAGGAAAATTTGTGCGCAAAAATTTAATTGTTAAAGGCATATGGTAAAGATATGGGTCTTTCCGGAGCTGCACTTGACATCGTTCTCATCCTTGTTGCACTTGCATTCTTTCTCCTTGGTGCATGGATGGGCAGGATGCTCACAAGGTATCCTTTCGGCAGAAAACCCTACACTGGAATGGAATCGCTCATCGGATCAACAGGGGTCATCAAATCCATAAAAGGAGAGAGCATGGAGGTAACCGTGGATGGCCAGGTATGGATAGCATTCTATGATGAGAGGAAGAACTTCAAAGCAGGGGATGAGGTTGTGGTGAAAGGCGTGGAAGGCCTCAAACTTAAGGTGGATCAGAAAAAATAATTTTATTTGAAAAATGGGTCTATCCTGTCCAGGGCTTCCTGCAACTTCTCCGTTTCAAGTATGAAGCTGATGCGGAACCCTGAATCATCATGCATGAATTCACCTGGAACAAGCAAAACTCCTGTCTTTTTGAGAATTCTGGTGCATAAATCAACCGAGCCTTTCTCTCCAAAATTTATGAAGCCCACTGGGGCGGAATCAGGTTTTATCCATGACAGTTTTCTATGATCACTTACAAAATCATGAACCATACTGAGATTCCTTTCCATTATGAGTTTTGCCCTCTCCTCAAAATATTTCAGGTGCTTCATCACCATGCTTGCGGCCCACATTGAATGGGCAGGAACACCGGGGGAGACGGTATCTATGATATTGATCAGATCATCAGAGTACTCATCATCACAGATTATCCACCCTGCTTTCATGGGACTCAGGCCGAAGTATTTCGTTGTGGTTCCACTGACAATTATTCCAGAATGCGGTTTGAAAGCGGTCCTCTTTTTCCTGTTAAACAAAATGAATGTCTCATCTGCGAAGAGGATATTTTCTCCTTCTCTTACATCATTCAAAAAACTGTCAGGTCTTATTCCAAGAGGGTTGTTCGGAAGGCTCATCATTATTTTTTTTCCATGGAGTTCATCACCCATGGAAAATTCTTCTATTTCAAGTCCAGCCAGAGAAGCTGCAGAATACATTGGCTCATACTCAGGCTTTGATATCATAACTTTCTCAGTCATCGTTTTCATCAGAAGAGCGGAAATGTATATGGCAGTAGACCCCGATGACACCGGATGAATATATATCTCATCAACTCCAAGGAGACTACCGATGGCTCTGATGTATTCCCTCCTTATATCTTTGGAATTCACGAAGGTTTCCTCGTCGTGGTGATCTATTCCAGCTTTTTCTGGATCAGGAAAATGCAGATCGTTCTTTGCCAGATTGTATGTGCAGGCATCAGACATTCCATCTATCCATCGAAACATCCTTACCTGGTTGGTCTTTATTAAGGACATTCTTGGACATCACTAAAGAATAGATTAATCTCACTGGAATTTTTCAATATTCAATTTTAATGTATTTCATTTTTTAAGAAACTACATTGCTGGATAATAGGATGCTTAAGATTTTCACAGGGAAGCGCTATGCATAAAATCATGGAAAACCCTCATCCTCTGGTATCCTTACAAAGGAAGATAGTGTGAATGGGTCATCCATGATAAGAGGGAAAAGTCTGGCATCTTTTTTTCTCCTTCTGAGTCTGAACCTGAACCGCAGGCGCAGTCTCCTGATCTCCTGATCCATGATGTCCATGAGGGCCTTTTCTATCTCCTGTCCGGAAGTTGTTCCCAAGACAAAACCAAAGGAATACTTTTTCCTTCCCGTCAGTGATTTCCCTGACCTGATTATGACGGAATACACTGCCTGAATTTCAGGAACCATGTTCGGTACATTCACGATATTTCTCATGAACTGTGGATAGTAGAAGTCCCTGAACTTCCTGTTTCTTCTGCTATTCACGTAGAGAACAGAATGCAGCGTCCGGGGTGGCGGCCCCGATAATTCAACACTGCAGTTGTAGATTCTTTCAAAAAAAGACTTCATGATGGTAAACTGTCCATCTGAACTGCTTCCAATAAAGAATGATGTGGATCCGTTCTGTGAAATTACAACGAACCTGTTTTCCTCGTGGTAATCTGGTATAAGCAGCGGGCATCTTTCCCTATACATGATCAAATCTGTCTTGATGTCCTCAGCATTGAATGTTATTTTACCCCATTTTATGACAGGGGGAGTATATCCCATTTATGGTATAATGACATTTTATTAAAAATAATTATGGAGGCATCTGCTCATTTCAACGCAATTGATTTTCCTGAAAGTACTGAGTCAACTGCAGAATTGACAACGTTAACAACAATGGCTCCATCCTCTCCCTTCGCAAGCAGTGTTTCCTTTCCATCAATTTCATTCCTGAATGCCTCAAGTTCCTTGTGATACATGTTTATTCCCTTAAAATCACCTATCTTATTGCCATTCAGATAAAGGGATGAATCAGTATCTGTAGAGAAATGATTTCTTGAGAGTATAAGGCCTTCAGTTCCCATTATGCTGAGGGAGTTGTCCGGGATCTCGACTTCTCTGGAGGATAGCATGGAGGCTGTATGTCTGCTGTAAAGAAGATCGATGAGAAATGTATTCTCTATTGTGGATTCCTTTGGATGGCGCCATCCGTATACACGTTCGGGTTTTCCTCCGGATATTTTTATGATCGTGTCAAGAACATGCACACCCGTTCCCATGACAGAACCACCTCCTGCCATTTCTGGTTTATTCCACCATGCCCTCTTTTCATCTGTATTACTGGAGGAGCCAGCGCCACACCACATTCCCGAGATCCTGAGCAGGTCTCCAATCTCCTCTCTCCTCATGAGTTCCAGTATCCTGGAAAGTGCCGGGTGGAATCTTAGATGAAATCCTACTCCCAGAATCACACCTCTTCTTCTTGCCGTGTCTATGAGATCATCTGCTTCCTGCTTTGAAAGCGTCATCTGTTTCTCTAACAGAACATGAATATTTTTTTCAAGGAATTTTTTGGCCTGTGAATAATGTAGACTGTTTGGTGAGGATATGTAGACAGCATCTATGCCAGAATTACAGAGTTCGTCCAGTGAGGAGCAGGCAAGGGCATTGTGTTGCTTTGCTATCTCACCGGCCTTATCCTCATCTCTGCTGTACACAGCAGACAATTCAAACCCTGAATCTTTTATCTGTGGTATTATTCTCCTCAACGCATGATTGCCCAGGGGCGTTATTCCTATTTTCATAACTGAGTAGAATTTGAATCTATATGAGTATTTCCTGTTTTTTGATCTGCAGAATTATCTGGGTATGGATATTGTTTTCAAAGCAGGATAAAGACTGCGTTGAAACATATTCCAAAAGGATGTATAAGTGAAAGAAACGATATGTAGTATGCGTGATTAAATGAAATGTTAGTTCAATCGGAAGAAATTTATCATTACGGTTCAAACTTTATCTTTTCACTCCTCATATTCCCCCATGGGAAATGAAATGAAGATCCCGGCATTAGATGACATACGATCAGCTGCCGACTTCCTGAAGGGGAAAATAAATCTAACCAGACTTGACCATTCCAGGATATTCAGTGAAAGATTCAGATCGGAGATATGGTTTAAACCGGAGAATCTTCAGAAGACAGGTTCTTTCAAAATAAGAGGCGCAATCATAAAATTGAACTCACTGTCTGCAGAAGAAAGGAAGAGAGGTATCATTGCCGTAAGTGCAGGAAACCATGCACAGGGTGTTGCGCTTGCTGCGAAGATACTTGGTATAGATGTCAAGATTGTAATGCCAAAAAATACAACGCCAACGAAAATCAATGCTGTTGAGGAATATGGTGCAAGGATTGTCCTATCAGGAAATGATTATGCCGAGGCCAGAGAGGAGGCAGTAAAAATAATGAATTCTGAAGGCAGATCCTTCATTGAAGGCTTCAATGATCCATTCATTGTTGCAGGGCAGGGGACCATTGGCCTGGAAATTATGGAAGAGATGCCTGATACAGAGCAGATCGTTGTTCCGGTCGGCGGAGGAGGTCTCATATCAGGCATTGCCATAGCTGCCAAATCCATGAATAGAAAAGTGAAGATAATAGGTGTTCAATCAGAGCACTACAGCTCATTCATGAAGTCATTCTATTCCGGGAAGGTCACAGATAGCACATATGGCACAACCATTGCTGATGGCATCGCCATAAGGATCCCAGGAGATCTGAATCTGGAAATTGCAAAGAGGTATGTTGATCAGGTTGTAACAGTGGATGAGGAAAGTATAGCACTTGCCATATATTCCCTTCTGGACAGAAACAAGTATCTGGTGGAGCCAGCCGGAGCAGCTGGCTTCGGCGCTCTTCTTTCCGGTAGCATTGATGTGGAAGGCAAGAAAACAGTCTTTGTCCTTTCCGGTGGTAATATCAACCTTCTCCTTCTTTCAAAGATCATTTACAAGTCCATGGAAAAGGAGAGTTCACTCGTAAGGATATCATTCAAGATACCTGACAGGCCAGGAACACTGTACAGGATTGCCCAGGTCATATCAAACGTTGGAGGAAACATATACCATGCGGAGGTAGACAATCTTGAGGAGAATACACCGGTTGGATACCAGAGTGTTTCTTTTACAGTGAATCTCAGGAACGCATCCCATGCTGAAATACTTTCGTCGGAGCTAAAAAAACTGGGTTGGGTATTCACAATGGTGCATGGATCTCAGACTATGGAGAAATCCTGAAAGGCAGTATGCTGAATTAATCTCTCCTCATGGCGTTCCACATTTGCCCTTACTATACCGGTAATGCAGAATGTGATGAGCTCATCTATCTTTTCCCTTTCTCCGGTAACAACCATCTTTACCGTGCCATCGGGCTGATTTGTAACCCATCCGAACAATCCAAGGTTTCTTGCCATATTACATGTCTGATTTCTGAAGTTCACACCCTGAACCCTCCCGTAAAATACAACCTCCTTTGTGATCTCATTTCTACCCATGGTGGAGGATCACCTTTAAAAATATTAACGTAACAAGGAAATGAATACCGAGAGAAGATCTGCATGGCATTGAACAGCAACGTGCTTTAATAATACAGACTCCCAGACCAGCAACTGTTATATTTCACTGAAACATGATGACTGAATGGATGGCATATGCTTTGCGGCCCTTTCCAGCGGCAGCAGGGGAAACTGTATAATGATATGGGACAGTGAAGACACCATAATCATTGATATGGGAATATCCAACAGGAGATTTATGTCACTTTCATCGCAGTTCATCAGTGATCATGGAAGCATATCTCTCCTCGTGACACATGAGCATAGCGATCACTGTTCCGGCGTTTCGACATTTATCTCCAAACGTATGGGGGATGTTTATGCAACTCCAGGGACACTTGAGGCCATGGGTCTTCCGGGTTATTCCATAGGATCATCAATGATCATAGGTAACTTTGTAATTGAACGCATTGATATATCACACGATGCTGCTGAGCCCGCTGCATTTGTCATAAGGAACTCAGGAATAAAGATTACTGTTGCATCTGACATGGGCAAGGTGCCAGAAAGGCTTATCACGGCTGGAAAAGACTCCGATCTGATTGCACTTGAGGCAAACCATGATGTCCAGATGTTAAAAAGCGGAAACTACCCTGAACCTCTCAAGAGGAGGATACTGGGAGAACATGGTCATCTCTCAAATGATCAGAGTGCCGAGGCCCTGTCCCGGATGGTTTCGAAGAAGTCAAAAATAGTGTTGACTCATCTCAGTCAGGAAAATAATCTTGAGGATCTTGCTGTCGGAAGTGTGAAATCGTATCTTGAAAACAGAGGAGTAGAATATTCCTCCATTGAATGTGCCAGTCAGTGGCAGCCTAGGGCATACCATTCATGGTCTCAGCATTAGATTAAATATTTACCAGTAATGAAGAAAGGAAGCCCCGTGGTGTAGTGGCCAAGCATTTCGGACTTTGGATCCGACGACGGCAGTTCAAATCTGCCCGGGGCTATGGTGATCCAATGATAGAAATAATAGGAAGGGAAAGAAAGACACTGAAATTAGCCAAAGAGTGCACTGTTAATGAACTCATGGAAAATCTTGGTCTTAGTCCAGAGAGTTATGTGCCGGTGTTGAACAACATTCCAGTCACAGGAGAGAAGGTCGTGAAATCTGGAGACCATATGGTGTTTCAGGAGGTTTTTTCTGGCGGATAAAAATCCCAATCGTCTTCCGGAAGTATATTCCTGGAATAGAATTTTCGCATGATCGACCTTCTTTCCCCTGAGGCAGTTATTTCTTCAATCAGTGTTTTGTCCTTTATTTTTTCCAGCGTCTTTCCTATATTGTAATCCTTTAAATGCATCATAACATAATCTTCAATCCCAAGGGATTTTTCAGGTATGTCAAAATACAATCTGTCACCCTTAATGTATGGGCCAATGTGACCCTTCACCTTCCTGTACTTTTCAATAAAATCATGCGTCCTTTCCGAATCAGCAGGAGGCCCATCCTTCACAGAAAATTTCCTGGAAGCTGAGAAAAGATGCTCGATAAGGATCTCAATATTTTTTCCCAGATCTATTTCAAAGTTTATTGGCTGAAACCCCCCCATTTCAATTATTCTGAGAAGGGCGGAAGCAAACTTCTCTGCCTGAGGATATATAATATCATCGGTGATGTCCGGTTTTGGCAGGCTGAATAGAGTGAAGTTTGTTCCCCTCTGCATTTTCTGTATTTTTCTTCTCCTGCCCCATACAAAATAGGAAATATCTGGTCTGATCAGAAATTCTCTAGACAAAACACGTAATTTTGACAGATTTTCAATGCTCACAGCTGCACCTGCATTTCTCCTTTGATCCACAGGATCCACTATAACTAATGGATCTTTGAAATCCTTCTTTCCATGGCCTTCAATATCTATGGATATTTTTCCCTTTGAAGTGGAAAAGAAATCAATCACACCATGGAATGATCCGAAGTGAACAACGAGCAGCTCACAGACGTACCCAGAGAATCCTTTCACACTTACCTGTGAACCATACAATCCCGAGCTTTTCAAAAATGCCTTTAGCAATCTTACCTGATTCCTGCCATCTATGCTCAGATGCTCATTGACATATTGTGTGTGGAGGGGACTTCTGTCCACTGCAGTTATAATTTTCTCGCCTTTTGACATTCTGTAACAGGGAACAACGTCCACCTTGAAACCTAGATGATGCCCGGAAACGTAGGGGTGCTCGGCATACCTTTCATTACCATCCCTGAGCACATTGTGACCCACAAGAAGACCGAAATTTATGATTTCCTTGAGTGAATAGCTCCTGTCAAATGCAATGAAAATATCTATGTCTGGGTCAATGAAGGTCCCTTTGGAAACAGAACCAACAAGAATTGGTTCGGCACGAATCTTAAGCCTTTCACACTCTCCTTCTATTTTACTGATAAGTTCCCTTGAAGCTTTAAGAACATTCTTCTCTTCTTCCCTAGAAGGTAATATATGATGTAAGGCCCTTTCAGTGACATTCATTTTTGTGTCAGATCGATAATTGCCTGAGCAACTTCACCATCAGCCTTGGTCAGAGCAGCTATTGCTTTTTCCCTGCTCACACCTGTCTGCTCCATTATAAGTTTTAGGTCATCTTCTGGAAAGGACTTTTCAGCTTTTTGCTGCTGAATGGATTTTGGCATCTCTTTCATCTGTCCGGTTATCTGAAAGTACTTTTCACCCTGTGCCTCAACTATGGTAACGGAAGCTCCGGATATGACATAATCCTTGTTAAGTCCATGAAGCGTGACCTTGTTTACATCCGTCATGTCGGTAGTTTTAATTCCCATTTGGGCCATCATTCTTCTAACTTCTCTGGAATTCATTCTCCCCGGGATCATTATTCGAGCATACTTTGCTTGGATAATATTTTTGTGAAAGGCATTAATCGTTGCCTGCCTTTACCAGAAAATCAGCAGGCAATAAAGGCAAATCATCTGCGAGCTGGCATTAATTTCTCTTATAGTCCATATTCATCCCTGGGAAGTTTCAAATGTAACAGGAAAATAACTTAAATAAGAATCCCATACAGACGAGTCCAAGCCGTGGTAGCTCAGTTGGGAGAGCGCCAGACTGAAGATCTGGAGGTCGCTGGTTCAATCCCGGCCCACGGCATTCCTTTAGAAATTCCAATATTTTGTTATTTCTGTAATTACTGTTGTACCAGATTTATGCAAGCGTTTGGAAGGAAGCAACGGTAATTTATCATGCCTCCAATCAATTTGCAAGTCAATAACTTTATAGAAGATTCACTCTCAATCATCAAAAGAAATTTCGAACCCTGATGAATGAATAAGGCTTGGGCCCATCAATTAAGGGTAAAAAAATGAATATCCTGTACCAGGTATCTCATGCTGGTAGAGGGTGGAAATTGTCAGGGAGATTTAAATTGTCAAATATTAATATTTACTTTGTAATGAAATATAAAATTAAAAGAACTATCAATAATGGGATAGAATCTATTATAAGTAGAGTAGGGACTATGCCTTCAATAGTTCCTTTCTTGCCAGAACCATTTGGGCATACATCTTTGCACCTACCTGAGTGAACAGATTCATTGCTTTGTTCAGGGAATCATCTGATTTACTCAGGTTTCCGTTACTGTGATACACAGCTGCCAGCAGAAGCAGATCTCGACCTGCGAAAAATTTGAATCCCAGATCTTTCCATATGGCTGTGGAAGCTGTTAACATATCTTCAGCCTCGCCGAATCTATTTTCCTTCATGGCAATGATCGCTCCTGCCCGGGAATGAAGAGCAGCAAGCCATTTTTGATTCAATTTTGAGACCATCTCTCCCAAGAGATGATACCGTTTTTTTGCCTCGTCCATATGTCCGATCCTTGCAAAAACTTCCGAGGAAGTAGATAAGATTAAGGCCCTGGGCAATATTGTCTCAATGGTAAAAGGCTTATCTCTATATGTGTTTTCTGCATTTTCTAGAGATGTAACGAAATTGTCATTATCTTCAGAGTCTGTATAATAAAGGAGTTCAGGAACAATCTGGATGAACCTGTATTGCATTCCCTCAGCCCTGGCAATACTGCTGATGCATTTTAAGAGCTCATCCCTGTCTCCATTTGCAAGATAATACCAGGAGAGCACACCATTCCTATAGGCATTGAAGTGAATTTCAGTTTGCGTTCCTTCCATACTTATGAGATCCTTTCTTGGAAAATTATTAAGTTCCTGCTTTGCTTTCTCGAACCCCTTCAAAAATACTGAACAAAAATAAATATCCTCGATTTTCACTATATCCTTAAAGACGCGGTCTCCTATACGCTCACAATCTTCAACGCCTTGATCGAAAGAATCATTGGCATTCTTGATATCCATCATAGCAAAAAAATAATAGTTCGCAATAGAATCGTAACAATTTCTTCTTGCAGTTATAAGTCGAACTTCTTTCTCGTAAGATGGATCAGATAAAGAGTTTATAAGATCCTTAAGACCTTTAATAACAATTTCAATATCATTCTCTGATTTTAAGTCCATGATAGATAATCTTGCTATTTCTGCATTAAATCTAATGGACTTGTCAGAAAGACTGCCAATCCTATCCCCGTTTTCCTCTATGATTCTCTTTAAGATATCTGACACTCTCTTTGCCTCGTTTATGTCACCGTGATTCTGGGCTGTCGTAACATAGGAGACTAAAAAACTCAATCTTGGCTCAAACGTTTCGCCGGATTCCGCTATGCCCTCCACCTCCCTGTATACCTTCCGGAGGTCAGCTGTTCGCTGCTGCACATAGATCCTAGCCGCTTCGATGAATTGTCCATCATCACCTATTTCCCTAAAAATGTCCATAGCTGATGCTGCATTCTTATACGAATTCACAGGATCAGTCTGCGTCAGACCCCTGGCAATCCGTAGGTGCAGGTTTGCACTTTCCATTTTCTTTTCATTGGGATCCGCGAATTTGATAGCAGAGAGAATATCAAGGCAACTCTCATATGCACTGGTTGCTCTGGAAATTTCCCCCATGGAGAAGAGAAGATCTGCCTCCATCTTCCTGTATTTGAGCGCTTTTGCGAGACTGCCGCCTTCCTGAAAGTGCTCAGCAAGACTTGAAATTGATAAACCGTCCAGATTCTCTGCCGGTATACTCTGTTCCATGATCTCACCGATTCTTTCATGCATCCTCTTTCTGCGCATCATGCTGATATCCTCGTAAAGTGTTTCTCTGACCTGCGGATCGGTGAAATACAATCTGACAGAACCGAGACTGCCCTTTCTTTCAGAGAGGAATTTTTTCTCTATGAGATCCTCCACCAGTGCCATGAACCTATCCTCGTTATCTATCCCGGAAAGTTTCATCAGTATTTCATAATCAAAATCCTGACCTATCACTGATGCTGTTTTTAAGAGGTTCAGATAATCCTCATTCAATCCTTCCAGCTTTGATCTCACGATGCTTCTCAACGATGTGGGAATTCTGAGTTCTGAAAGCGAATCCCTGTCCCATGTTCCGTCATCTTTCTGATATATCTGTCTCTTGTCTATGAGATACCTGAGGGTTTCCTCCAGAAAGAGGGGGTTACCGTATGTCTTGCCATATATAAGATTCAGAAATTCATCAGAAATATTATCAATGCTCTCACCAAGATAATTTGAGATCAACCTTCTAGTATTTTCCCTGTCCAGATTGTTCAGTTCAATGATTTCAAGGGATCTTGCCTTGATGGCACCCTCCATGGCCCTGAATAATTCCGATGACTCGTCCAGAGGATTTGAAGTTCCCGCCAGTATGGTTCTCTGAGAACTAAATGAATCATAATAATATCTGAAGAAATTCAGCGAGTATGAATCCATGTATTGAACATCATCGAAGGAAATGAAGAGGGGATTCTCACGTGACATGTTTTCAATGAATACCGATACTGCATCGTAAAATCTCGTCCTTTGCTGCTGTGGATCTAGGCCTGTGAATTCAGGTACCTTGCCCAGTCTTGGAGCAATCTCTGGAACAATTTTCTGCATCTGATCCGCATAGTCTCCGCATATCTTGTAGATGAGTTGCGTTGGCTGGGAGGAAATATATTCACGGAAAACCTCAGAGAGTGTCTGTCCTGGTACACCTGCTCTGTTCTGAGCACACCTTACCGACAATACAGTGAAACCCCTCAAGGATGCGTATGCTCTGGCTTCCTCAAGAAATCTTGTTTTACCGGAACCGGTCTGGCCAACTATCATAACCATGGATCCTGATCCTGTCAGAGCACTGTCTATTAATGATCGAATCTTATTAATTTCATTCTCCATCCCAACCATTGGTCTCTTGTGATGACCTGAGGATGTGGATGAGAAAGATCCTGTAAATTTACTGCTTAGGCTTTCTTTATCGTTGCTGGATATAAATTCACCCTGGTACTTCAACGATTTAAGCGTTGAGATCAATTCTGAAGCAGACTGATATCTTTTGGACGGATCCTTTGACAGCAGCTTCATTATTATTGATTCTAGATCTTGCGGGAAGTCATTTCTTATTCTCCTGATGGGAACAGGCATGTCATT
>JAMCUH010000054.1 GCA_023379435.1 Thermoplasmatota archaeon
GATGCATAATTTCCCTGAGCGAGCATACACCTCTTTTTCAATATTCCCAGAGAAGTGATCTCAGTGCCCTTGCCTCTCTCTCAGTTGATGGGGAAAAGAGGTATCTTACCTATCTTTTTAAAAGGGAAGCACAGGAATCAAAGGATGAGGCCATACTTTTAAGCAGGTTCGGTGCTGATAAGAGACGAAATGACTATATTGTCAGGGAGAGGATAAACAATGTGGGGAAGCTTGACATAATTCTAAGGATACTTTCCACGTCCACCGTTATCTCTAACTTTATGAGCCTCTCGGAGGGGAGTTTTCATGTTGACTTCAGATTTCACTCCTCCATTAAAAAGAGAATTTCCGAGATAATTGCAGAATACACTGAGGATGTTGAGAGCACGTCGGTAAGATATCTTGGCCCCTCCCCGGGTATCGTGAAAATGCTTTCCGATTTCAACAGGAAGGAGCCTTTGGGGCTTGTGAGATATTCAGTTCCGCTTGATGAAGCCAACCTGGAGCTTTTGAAGCATATTGGTGAGGATTTCGTTGCAGAGGTCGAGAACAAGAGTTCATCCGATTTTCGAGTACTTATTTATCCCAATAAGCCAATAGATCTGAAGAATGTGAGCGAAATTTCTAGAAATCCCCCTATGTATGAGGCTTATCTGAAAAACAGCTACCTTGATGCTGTCAGAAGGGAGGCAAACGAGAGGACTATTTTCAGAATCGCCATGTTCTTTTCTGCCAGGGGAGACAGAATCTACGTCACTAATATCATGCCTGAAAGCCAGACAAACTATTACATGCGGGCAGTCTTTGATGTCTCCAGAAAAATGAATGCAGATATGGTCGTTGAGAATATCATGTCACTGGGAGAAACTCCCGAAAATATAGAAATTTGAAAAAATATTTTCAACGCCGATAACCATTTTCATATGAGTCTGGTAAAGAATAAAATCGTGATTAACCATTGTGTGCTATGTCTGATTACGTTTACGAACCCAATCAGTTCCAGCTCAAGGATTTTAACATTGTGAAATTCGCTCTCAGTGAGGGCATAGAGAGCATTGAAGAATTATATGAGAGGGCGGATAAGGACCGGACATGGTTCTGGCATTCCGTGGTCGAAGATCTCGGGATTAGGTTCTGGAAGCCCTATACAAAGGTCTTTGATTCTTCCCAGGGAAAAGAGTGGACAAAATGGTACGTCGATGGTGGGATCAACATCGTAGATACATGTATTCTGTCACATGCACACAGCGAAAGGGTTGCCATATCATTCGAGAGAGAAAACGGTGAGAATGGGACGATAACATTCAGGGAGCTTGATGACATGACAGCAAGATTGGGAAGATCGCTTCAAAAGCTTGGTGTTTCCAAGGGTGACAGGGTTGGCATCTACATGCCCCTGAATCCCGAATGTGTCGTAGCCATGTATTCAATCCTGAGAATTGGAGCAGTGGCTGTCCCCATATTCTCCGGCTACGGCAGGGATGCACTCAAAAAAAGGGTTGAGGATGCTGGAATCAGGGTGATTTTCACAACCAATGCTTACGAAAGAAAGGGTAAAAAGGTTGCAATGATTGAAAATGTCAGGGGCATTGAGGATGTGAAGCTCATCATTCAGAACCCGGTTATTCTCAACAACAATGAATTTGACTTCAGGGACCTGCTTGAGGAGGAGCCCTTAAACGGTTATGAAAAGACCATGAGTGAGGATCCCGCAATTATTCTATATACGTCCGGGACAACGGGCAGGCCCAAGGGAACTGTGCATGTGCATGGAGGCTCCTTTGTGAATATTGTAAAGGAGGTTAAATATTATCTGGACTTCAAACAGAGTGATACACTTTTCTGGATTACAGACCTTGGATGGATGATGGGACCATGGGCCATACTGGGCGCAAATGCCCTTGGTGGTTCAATATTTGTATACGACGGTGCCGTTGACTTTCCCACGGATACAAGGGTATGGGACCTCGTTGAGAGGAACTCCATCACCATATTGGGCCTGTCTCCAACATACGTCAGGATGCTGAAACAGAAAGGAATTGACAGAAGAATGCACGGTATAAGGGTTTTTGCCTCCACAGGAGAACCGTGGGATGATGATTCCTGGCTCTGGTTGTTTGAGAAAATAGGTGGTTCCATAACACCCATATCAAATATTTCAGGTGGAACGGACATAATCGGTTGCTTCCTTGCAAGTGCACCTTATCTTCCTTTAAAGCCAAGGTGCCTGTACAGGGGACTTGGCATGAACGTATCAGTCTTCGATGATTCGGGCAGAGAGATTGTGAATTCCATAGGATATCTAGTGGCAAAGGAACACTGCCCTTCCATGACAAGGGGCATATGGAACAACAGCTCCAAGTATACAGAAACTTACTGGTCGAAATTCAAGGGTGTGTGGAACCACGGGGACTGGGCCCTGATGGACAAGGACGGCTATTTCTATCTATTCGGCAGATCAGATGATGTCATGAAGATTGCCGGGAAAAGGCTCGGCCCGAACGAGGTTGAAAATATAGTCTCCGAAGTGAAGGGAGTCGTTGAGTGCGCTGCTGTGGGAATACCGGACAGAATAAAAGGTGAGGCACTGGCAGTATTCTATGTTGGTGATGGAGCCGAATCAGTAAGGAGAAAAATAGAATCCCGTGTCACGGAAGGCATCGGCAAATCGTTCAGGCCTCTCGTCATAAATGTTCCGAATATTCCCAAGACAAGAAACGGCAAGATTATGCGCAGAGTACTCCGCAACGCATTCACGAACAGGGATTCTGGTGACATAAGTGGCCTCGAAGATGCCGCTGTAATAAAAAACATACAGGATCTCGGGAAGAACTACGTGGATGCCGAAGGCTACCTGGTTTCAAAGGGGCACTGACCATGACCGGCGAATTGAAGATCGTCAGGGACGGTACCTTCACTCTGGACCCTGGAGCGGCCTTCGGTATAACGCCACGTGAGGTATGGAGCAGGTCATTCACTGAAAACTCCAGGGGCCGGGTGTCCCTGACATGCAATACGCTCCTTATTCAGGAAGATAATGAGACCTGGCTGGTGGATGCAGGGCTCAGTGAAAGATATGAAGGTAACATGAAAAATTTCTTCGAAATCAGGCCTTCTGAGAATTTCTGGAAAGAAATAGATGAGGCAGCGCCTGAAGGAATTGATCATTTCCTCATAAGCCATCTTCATTTTGACCATATAGGCAGGGCTATTGATTACCGGTATCGTGAAAAAGGACGTGGGATAGGCGATATTATCTGCCAGGCCCGTGAAGTTAATGAGATGAGAAGGCCAGGACCTCTGTCCGTCAACAGTTATCCGACCCCGCTGTTGAGAAATGTCAGGATCAGGAGAATATCAGGATCAGGGAGGATAAAGAGTTACCTTTACGCAGTGCTGACTGGAGGTCATACTTCGGGGCACCAGGCTGTCATATACAAAGGCAGAAGAGAAATTATCTATTTTGGTGATCTTGTTCCAACGACCTTCTATGCCAGGCTTACCCACATAACAGCAATAGACTCCTACCCTATGGATACAATAAGAATGAAAAGGAGACTCATAATGAAAGCCATAAGGGAAAGAGCGGTATGCGTTTTCAATCACGATTCAGAAACGCCGTGTGCCTTGCTTTCCGGTAATCCTGAGAAACCATCCATAGAACCTGTATCTCTAGACTGAAATCGTTTCACTGGAAAACGAAATCCTGTCCATGGCAAGCTCAGCTATGTCGGTGGAATAGAGTGCTATCCTGGAAATTTCCTCTATTTCCAGTGAGATGAACCCTGATTCCCTTTTCTTAAGAAGCTCGTCGCTTATGCTTTTAACCTGATTCCTCACAAGCTCCTTCATTTCAACGAGATCATTCATGGAATCTATATCATCGCTGAAGAATATTTTTGTGGACTTTTGAAACATATCAAGAGCTGTTCTAAGGAGACTTATCAGATTCTTATCTATTTCTGACCTGATGCTCCTTCCAAGGAAAATGCTGCAAATATTGACCGCATGATCAGCGATCCTCTCAAGTATCCTTGACAGTGTGAAATAGAAAATCTTCTCTGAAGCAACGTTCCTTGTCTCCATGGTCTCTCTGTATATGTACCAGTGATACCTGTCAACATCATCATCTCTCCTGATAACATTTCCCATCAATTCTGCGCTGGATTCCTGAAGCCCCTTCAGCGTGTCCTGAACCATTGTGTCAACAACAAGTATCATTCTTCTGATGGCGTTTTCCATGGAGAAGGTCTCCCCGTTGAGCACATTCTGAAGAACTATGGTGTTTGCAGTTTCCTCAACAATTTCTGTGCCCATAAGAGATCTCGCCACGGTGCTGATGAAATCGCGTGAAGGCTGATCCAGATATTCCCTGCTCCTGATTGTCAGGATGTCGAAATTTGATATATATAGCGACACAAGTGCTCTCTGTATCTTCGCTCTGTCTGAGCTGTTTGAGATATTCATGCTCTTGACTCTTTCCCTGCTTGAAATGTTTGCAGAAGATAATTCCAGGTTCTTACCCTGCTCTGATATGAACACCTGGCTTCCCTTGCCAAGTCCGTTATTTTCTATCCACGTATGAGGCAGGCTGATAATGTAGGTGGAGCCACCCGTAACCTGTATTTTCCTGATGTCTACCATCGTTACTGCAGATTTCCACAATACTTAAACTTTCTATATAACCTACATAGATTTTGCCGTGGATATAAAAAAGTATAATACGTGTTGCTCCACTGGAACACTGTATTACTTGCTCCCTCTATCATTTCCATTTCCAGTACTGGTTTGATCAACGGTCTGCTGTTCCACCTGCTGACCGGGAGGTGGGCCTCTGTTAACGGGTGGAGCACGCCTTGCAAAGCTTCTTCCTATGAATACGCCTACAAGGAAAATCAGCTCAAATATCACCATAAAGCCCGGAATGTATAATATGAGCTCGTATGAATACAGGTTGCTCCAGGAAGCAATGATGGGGCCGAGGTTAGGAACCTTGTAAGTGGAATTGGAAAGGTAAAGTGCATAAGAATATAATCCGGGAGATGTGATGTTCGTAAGGACAACATAAAGGTTGAGAGTTCCATTGGCGTTATGTATAATATTTATACCGCTTTCGGGAATGT
Organism: Thermoplasmatota archaeon; assembly: GCA_023379435.1. Taxonomy (GTDB): domain Archaea; phylum Thermoplasmatota; class Thermoplasmata; order Thermoplasmatales; family Thermoplasmataceae; genus WAQW01. Next base: position 5,124 of record JAMCUH010000054.1, read on the forward strand.
GGATGACCCCGCCGCTACCGGTAACAGAGGTAACATTAAGCCAGTAATCTGTAAGGGTTGTGTTTCCAGTTACGAAGAATGTAAAATTGTATGCTGCCACCGGACCATGATACGGGATAATTGCAGTTGATACCACCGTACCATTACCAAAATGATCAGGAGGGGCAGATCCGGAATATGTGTATGTTATCTGCGTGTACATGGCAGCGGCTATTATGGCAATCACAAGAAAAACGAGAAGACTCGCAATGATCCTTGTCTTGATCCTATAGATCCTGAAGAAGTGAAAGACGAAAAATACCTCTACAGGGACAAGGAATTCAAGATCTGGTATGAATAGTGCCACGTAGAGTGTAAGAACGCCGAGAATAACGGAAACAACGGGTGCGAGCACCCTGTTATACTTCAACAGTATATTCCCGGATGCATTCATTCGTGGATAATTAAATTCTAGTATAATATATTGTCCCGCGAAACAGTTTTGCCCCTGTTTTATTGCCCATAACGGAAATCTCCGAAATAATCTCGGGAGAATTCAGAGAATTATTTAAGTCATTATTGAAATTATCCAGGGATGCTTCCCACCATTCAGGAAATGAGAAAGATGAGGAAAAATCTGGGGATTAGCCAGAAAGAACTGGCTGCTGCAACTGGTGTAAGCCAGAGCTACATAGCCAGATTGGAGAAAGGAAGCATTAATCCAACATATGAAAAGGTCAGAAACATCTATGATTTTCTAAACAAGAAAGGTATGGCTTCACAGGGGCTTGAAATTCTGGCAGAGAAAATTATGTCCAGAAATGTTGTTTTCTGCACCGCAATGGATTCCATATCCCATGCCCTTGATCTCATGAGATCGGGCGGATATTCCCAGCTTCCTGTCATGGGAAGTGACGGAAGGATTGTCGGAACAATAACAGAATCTGATATCAATGATCTCCTTGTCAAGGGAAGTTCTCCGGAATCGCTGAAGAACATGACCGTCAGGAAGGTTATGGGACCGGTTCTTCCTCAGATCGACAGGTCAGCATCCATATCGATGCTATATCAGATGCTGAAGTTCTACAGTGCAGTTCTCGTCCTGGAGGAGGGGAAACTCAAGGGTATAATCACGAAATCCGATGTCCTGAAGGCTGTTGGAACCTATGGTTGACATTCCATATTACATACTCATGTCGCTGGTGTTTTTCCTTCCGGCATTTGCTGCAAATCCTGCGGCCGTCCTGACCGGAGGCGGAACCAAGATGGATTTTGGATTGAATTTCAGGGACGGGAGAAGGATCCTTGGTGACGGAAAGAGCTGGAGAGGCTTCATACTTGGCTCCCTCTCCGGATCTGTGTTTGGCTTTGTAATATTCATTCCGCTTGCTTACTACAGTATTATCCCGGGCAGTTTTCCAGGAAATCTTCCCGCGGCATGGTTCATTTCCCTATCACTGGGCTTCGGAGCACTGAGTGGAGATGCCATAGGTTCCTTTGTGAAGAGGAGACTCAACATGGGAAGGGGGCATAATGCCGGCCTTCTGGACCAGTGGCCTTTTGTGCTGACAGCGTTTCTCTTCCTTTATCTTGTTAACAGTGCATTCTTCATGAAATATTATGGCAACGTGATCGGCATTCTCACCATTCTCATTGTGACTCCGCCATTGCACAGGGCAATAAACATAATAGGATACAGGATGAGGAAGAAGGAGGTACCATGGTAGGAGAAATGAAGATGCTTTTTGCTGTCAGGAAGGATCTTGACATGGGAAAGGGGAAAATAGCAGCACAGGTAGCACATGCCGCGGTATCATGTGCCCTCTACGCATCAAAACACGATAAGAGAAACTTCAAAGCATGGATGGATCAGGGACAGAAGAAGATCGTTATCAGGGTGAATGATCTTGATTCACTCATGGCGCTTGGGAAAAGGTTAAGGGAACTCGGTGTACATATATGCGAGGTCACGGATGCCGGATATACACAGGTGCCAACGGGCAGTCTCACCTGCTTTGGAACTTCTCCTGTGGAAGCAGAACTCATTGATCCAGTCACGTCTGAATACCCACTATTGTAAATGCCCTGCATCCTTTTTCACTGTCACACCATATGGGAAGTTATTCTGAAAGGATCCATCTGGCTCCAGTTCCGTTTGGCGCTTTTGGAATATTTTGCCTGATCATGATCGCATTTTTCCAAGTGCATATTCCAGGTCATCCATAAGATCGTCACTGTCCTCTATTCCAACGGAGAGCCTAACGAGATTGTCCTTTATTCCAGCCTTTTCCCTGTCCTCCCTGCTGAGTGATTTGTGAGACGTGTCCACAGGGAGAGTTACTAAGGATTCAATACCTCCAAGACTCGTTGCGGAAGTAATAATCCTTAGATTTTTCATAAAATTCCTTGCCTCCTGGAATCCCCCTTTCACTTCGAATGATACCATTCCTCCATACCCTTTCAGAACTTTTTTGGCCGTACTGTGATACGGGAATTCCTCAAGTCCTGGATAAAACACTCTTTCCACATGGCTGTTCTGAGATAGCTCTCTGGCAATTTTCAGCGCCGTTTCGTTCTGCCTTTTCACCCTGAGACCAAGTGTCTTCATGCCACGCAACGCCAGATAAGCCTGCAGTGGATCAACGCTTGCCCCGAGGTTCTTTCTGGCCTCATAAAACCCCTTTTTAAATTTTGAGGAGAATCCAGATAAGCCAAGAACAATATCACTGTGCCCCGATATGTACTTGGTTGCACTGTGTATTACAACAGACGCGCCAAATTCAGCAGGATTCTGGTTGAAAGGTGTTGCGAAGGTAGCATCCACGAAGAGCGGGGTTCCGGATTCACTGCAGGCCTTCCCTATTTCTTTTAGATCCAGAACGCCAAGTGTCGGATTCACGATTGATTCCCCGTAAACCATGTCGTATCTGTCTGCGCTGAACTCAACTGCATTCATTTTATCCACATCAATGAAATCCACCTCTATCCCCTTGCTTTTTAGAAATGTTGAGAATAGGGTATAAGTCTGGCCATAGAGTTCCCGAACAGAGAGTATCTTTGCTCCCTTCCCAAAATTTCCAAGTACAGATGCAGATATTGCTCCCATACCAGATGAAAATGCCATGGAATCCTCAGTTCCCTCAAGCTGGGCATACTTTTCCTCCAGAGACTGAACGGTGGGATTTCCCCATCTCGTGTAGAGGTATGGCTCATTCCTTGTCCGATCCATGTATGGGTTTGGCTCATAATTGGGGTTGAGAAATGTTGCACTTTCAAATATGGGTGTCATGACGTTGCCAAATCTTGGATCCTTCAGTTCACCACCATGCACCGCCCTTGTGTTAAATCCTCTTAAGGTTTCCATTGTTATGTAACGTAATCCATGCAATAAATGATTGCAATAATCCCAATATAATGAAACAGCATGCAGAACGGGGCGGATAAACTTTCAAATTACTATCCGGATAGGATACTCATGCTATTTGTCCGTAAGACTATGTAGAATATATACATTATTATATATCATATAGATAAACATTATATTTCCACTGTATATGTTAATCTGATGACAGAAAAAGAAAATGATTCGACCTCTAGTCTGGTCGATGCCATTAACAATGTGAAGCCGTCAGGTTTCCATTACAAGACATGGGTGATTTCGGGTCTTGGATTCTTCACCGATGCGTATGACCTATTCATCATCGGTGTGGTGACAGGCCTCCTCCCACTGGCAGGATGGGCCAAGCTGACGACTTTCCAGAGCTCGCTTCTGGACTCAACAGCACTGATTGCTGCGGTGGTTGGTGCAAGCATATTCGGAAGGCTTCTGGACAAGCTTGGAAGAAAAGCCATTTACGGAACTGAACTTATCCTGTTGGTTATAGGTGCAGTTGGCAGCGCATTTCTAACACCTGTGAATGGTGTATATGTTCTAATTGCATGGAGGTTCCTGCTTGGAGTAGGAATAGGCGGTGATTATGCCACAAGTTCCGTGATCATGTCTGAGTACTCCAACACAAAGAACCGCGGCAGGTTCGTCGGAATGGTATTTTCCATGCAGAGTCTCGGCCTTGTTGCCGGCCCCCTCATCGGTCTGGCATTCATGACTTCCGGTATAGCACCTGCAATAATCTGGAAGCTTCTTCTCTTCATAGGTGCAATTCCAGCCGCATCAGTCATATACGCAAGGAGAAAAATGCCAGAGCCACCAAAATATACTGCAATTGTAAAGGGCAGGGTGTCCAAGGCAGCTTCAGACCTTAAGAACTATGCTGGAATCAACGTTGACGTTTCCTCAGGACAATACTCGAGGAAAGAGCACCTCTCACTGAAGCAGATCTTCACAGACAGGAGACTACTTGCACTTATAATTGGAACCGCAGGAGCTTGGTTCTTCATGGACTGGGCCCTCTACGGAAACTCAATCATGTCCAACACAATGCTTGGTTTCCTGGTGCCATCCAGCGTCACGGGCATGGCTCACCTCATCAGGACCACAGAATATACCGCTCTGATATTTGGAGTGGCTGCCTTCCCAGGATACTGGATAGCCACCTTTACCCTTGACAGAATAGGAAGGAAGACAATACAGCTTATCGGATTCGGTATGATGGCACTGTCCTTCGGGATACTTGGTCTCATACCTGCCCTGACAACTGCTGGTTATGTTGTTCAGTTCCTTGCTATTTACGGCATAAGCTACTTCTTCATTGAATTCGGTCCAAATGTCACCACATTTGTGTATCCACCAGAAGTTTTTCCAGTATCTGCGAGAGGTACAGGGGCAGGCATAGCCTCAGCGGGGGGAAAGACAGGCGCATTCATTGGTACGTTCCTCAATCTATTCATTGAGGGTGTTATCCATGAAAATGGCCTGTTCCTGGTACTTGCCGTATTCGCAGCTATTGGATTTGCACTGACATTCTTCCTGCTTCCGGAGCCCAAGAGAAGGTCCATAGAGGAGGTATCCAACGAATCCTACTATCTCAACAGCGGCAATACCCCTGTGTCAGCAACGGCAAAAAGGTAGAATCGCAAAAATAATTCTAAATTTAATAATCTGATTTTATTATAATTCTTTTCATTATATTGAAGAAACATTAATCATTATGTGCAATCACCATGCGTTGGTAACATTATCCGGCAAAGTTCTGGCACTTGAAGGGATCGACGGATCAGGAAAGAGTACTATTGCCATCCTGCTAAAGAAAGAATTTGAGCGGTCCGGACTGGAAGTGTGCATAGAGGCGGAACCAACGGGATTAATCAGAGATCTTGCAACTGGGTCAAAGATTAACGGCTACTCCGCCTTTCTGCTGTTCAGTGCTGACAGATATAATCATCAGCACAGGATAATGGAATTAAGAAGCAGGGGTGCTTTAACCATCCTTGATCGGTATATGCTGTCATCCTATGCCTACCAGGGTGCCGATCTCATGAA
>JAMCUH010000055.1 GCA_023379435.1 Thermoplasmatota archaeon
TTCTTGGGCAAAGGAGACTGTTCCGCCCTTTTCCTGAACTCTCTTATGTCAGTTTTCCAAATATCCGGAGGCTGATTGCTTTCGAACATTTTCAGAAGCCTGGTAACATCGGGATTAAGAGGCATGTTTAACAAGAAGAGAAGTCGTCTGTTAGTATTTACATGATCTTTTGACAAGCAAACCAATGGAATAAATCAAAGTCAGCAAAGATTTGAAGGAATGGATTAAACCAACTTATTTTCATCAGAACAAAGGGGTAATTTCTTTTAAGGATTAATAATTCGGATACTATGGTATTCTACCGACAAACAGTTTTATCGTGTATTTTATCCGAACCTTTCCGTCATTCTGGAGTATGTCGAAGATCCTTTTCATTTTTGATGCCACTTCCTGATTCTAGAATAATGCACTCTTGCAACCAAAATTTCCTCAAAGTCTCTCTCTGGTAACGTAAGTGATCTTACTGAACATTCTTGAATTGCCCCTTCTATTTGATTTGTTTGCTAGCGGCATCATGAAACGGTGCTTGAGAAATTGATCCTTTAGAGTATTCATCTTCCTGAAGTATTCCCTTAAGCATTTTGCTTATAGCATAAACCGAACCGTATGAGACACTGAACACGAACGCACCAACGACGATCACTGCAAACGCCTCAAGACCCAGTTGATGCAGCGCCATAAATCCGCCTCCAAATAGAAGGCCGTTAGGAAGGTTTGTCGCTCCTGAAGCCCCTCCGAATGTGCTCTGAGTAAAGAATGCTATCATTAAGAGACCGAATATGCCACCGACCATATGACCGGGAAGAATTCCAACTGGATCACTGTACCATTTTGGCCTTGATAACAATTTTTCAGCATAAACAAACACCGGTCCACTAATAACACCAATTATGACTGCACTGCCTGGGCTAACATATCCGGCAAGAGGAGTAATTACGATAAGCCCCATAAGAACACCATTTACGGCATAGATGAGCCCCGGACTCTTCCTCGTAACAAGGAATTCTGTGGTGACGGTGGAGATCATGGCCGAAGCAGCAGCAAAAAATGTAGTTAAAACTACCATGATTGTTTAGCTGTCAAAAGAAAGCTCGCTTCCAGGGTTAAATCCAAACCAACCTATCCATAGGAGTATTATTGACAGTGTCAACCAGCTAGAGTTGACGTTAAGGGGTTCCTGTTTCGACTCCTTTAGCCCTTTCTTTTTTTCTTCCTGCCAGATGCGAACCATTATTGCAAGTGCAGCAAATCCTGCAGCACCATGTACGATTAAACCCCCCGCAAAATCACGGACACCCATAACGTACAACCATCCAGTGGGATTCCAGACCCAGGCAGCAGGTATGGTCCAGATGAAGATAAAATATATTACAGCAAAAACAGAGAAAGCTAGGATCTTCATCTTGCGCAAAACGACAACCCCAACAAGTGCCAGAGTTACAGAGGCAAAGGCAGTTTCAAAAAGAAAATAGGTTCCGGTTGCAAGACCTGTATCAAAATACTTTGAGCCAGTGAGCCAGAATACCCCTTCCAATTGACCTGGCAGATTGGAAGAAAATAAGCCAAGAAATACGTTTGTATATTCAGGATTTCCTATGATTCCATGCCAGGTAGGGGCAAACGCAATATTGAAGCCTATCAAGCCCATAAAAAAAGAGCAAATCCCGTTATGATAAGAGTCTTGTAAAGGCTTACATCCATTCTTCTATTCAACTCACCTATCTCTAAAAGTCCCACGGAAATTGTCATGGAAAATACAAGGAGTCCGGCTATCAGGACCCATAAGTTGTTGATCAAATTCGGAATCATTAAAACATTACCGTTAGATTTATTGTACTGTCATATTTTAAACATACAGCTAAACGTTTAGATTAACGAGTATTGATCGGGACTGATAACCAAGAGACGTTTATTGTCTCAGTTACACTCTGGCGGTCGCAATCCTGTCACCACACGAAATGAAGTGTAGGTTTAAATCCATAAATGTTTGGTATCTATTGAGGATTTATTAATGAAGCCTTATTTTAAAATAACGAGAGAAAAGTATGATATCTGTCCCGGTCTCTGATATTAATCGGTATACTCTCGCGGATCAACTATGTTTTCTGTTATGCCATCCACATAATTCCTAACACTGTGGCATGCAAGCAAAACTGCCTTCTCAAATTCTCCAGGAGCATCGCCCGCCATATGAGGTGTGAGAACACAGTTTTCAGGTATGGATTCATTGATCAATGGTTCTCCCCACCAAACGTCCGTAAGATAATACTTTTCAGGGAAGCGTTTGAGATACCACAGAAGGTCCTCCTTCTTTATGACATCCGGAGCGGAGATATTGATTATGATATTCCCTGAAAATAGAGAGAGTTGATCACTCTTTATGATATTATAAGTTCTCTTAGTTGGGGGAAGCGAGATCAGAAGAATGTCACACTCAGGAAGAAGTTTCGAAACCGACTGATAGTACTGCGAAACATTGGGGTCATCCTTTGGACTCCTTGTGTAAGCAACAATGTTCATCCCGAAATCCTTTGCAATGGAAGCTATCCTGGATCCAACACCTCCATATCCAAGGATGCCAATGGTCTTCCCTTGAAGCGTTTCAACGGTCTCCTTCTTGAATATTTTTCTGTGTGTACGGGAATTATAGTACGATATTTTCCTTATGAGGGGTAGAAGCATGGCGAAGACATGCTCAGAAACTGAATCTGCAAAAGCGCCAGCATTCTTGCATACCTTTACAGATTCGGAAATGCCCCTCAGATCAAGATTCTCAAGACTTCCATAGATGCACTGGATCATCTTAGTTCTGGGAGTTATGAAATAGCGGTTTGCGACAATCTCAATGTCCCCTTCACCAGCACTGTTGATGTATGTCTTCATCATGGTGATTTCCTGACACTTTCTCAGGAGTTCATCACTGACGGCGAATGTAAGCGCTATGTCCATGACTGGTGATTCTCTACTATCATATTTTATTTTTTAACAAGCATATTCGGTGCAGTGAAAATGTTCACATCAACGATGAAGGAATATAATAAGTGGTGAAAAAATTGCCATTTATTAAAAAGAAATCATTGCACTATCAAATCAAGCTTCTGAAGCACGTCATTTTCTACATGTTCGGTCCAGAGCATTTCAGGAACATCAACAAAAATGAAGAGATCTGAAAGAAATATTACCTCTATGGCGGTGATTGCAATGTTTCCAAGCCACTTTCCAACTCCGACATTGAGATGCAGATCACCAGATGTCTGGTCAAATGTGAAAGTGAGCGCCCTATCAGCTGCTATAAGGCCCCTAAGAAACCCAACCTTCATGGCCTGCACAACTGCCCTGTCGTTCTCCGTCTTATCCTGAACCCTCCATTTGTCCTGCTGCAACATCTCTGTAAACTTAGGTATTATCACCGAGAGATCGTGCTGTCCAGGATATGTTTTTTCCTTCTTATAAAAACCCATTTGTAGTTATCAAATTATATTAAATAAAAGTATTTGTGGTAAAAATACTAATATTTTCCGAGCTATGCACACTGATGAAAAACCTCTTTGGTGAAATATTTTTGAGCCTTGGTACAGACTATCTAAGGGATGATCTTCCCCTAAATGTCTTCATGAGATACTTTGGGATTTCCTATGGTGAGGAGATGTCTGAACTTGGGATATATGTATCAAAAGACTTGATGGAGATACTGGATTCAGTCGATCACTTCTTCCATCCGCATCTTGTGACAACAAATGTTAGAGGGAAGAGGATAGACTATGTTAGAATATCACGTGAGCATAGGGAAGCCCTTTCAAATCTCCAGAAATTTGGAACAGTAAGGACCATAGCCACTACCAATTCGCTCATGCAGCATTTCCTGTCATCATACGTTGTATCAGATTCAGGTATATTCTGCACAATTACGTTAACTGCGCAGACACTCTTTGCACTGATGAAATATGGCAAAGATCTGGAAAGGTTTACTGAAAGGTACTTGGATACCAATGATCCATGGTATGGAGGAACTTTCTATACAGAAGTAAAGGGAGGAAGCGATCTTGGATCGAATGAGACAAGGGCCAAGAAGATCCTGGACACATATTTTCTCAACGGTGATAAAAAGTATTTTGCCAGTAATGCCGGCATTGCCGATGGTGTAATTGTCACTGCAAGAATGGACGATTCAACGGAAGGGGCAAAGGGGATCTCCACATTCTTTGTACCTTCAACACGAGATAACGGGGATCTTAACTTCAACATAAGAAGACTCAAAGAAAAACTTGGGACTTCAGCTGTTCCTACAGGTGAAATAGAATTCAACGATTCCGAGGCATATCTTCTGGGGGATCGTAAGCTCGGGATATACATCGCTACGGAAATACTCTGCATATCCAGGATCGATGATGCACTCACAGCTTGTGGAATAGCAAGAAAATCACTCTGGGAAATCTACCTGTATTCCACAGAAAGGAAATCCTTCGGAAAGACACTCATCAAGCATCCCTTGTTCCAGAGAGATCTTGTTGAAATGTCCCTCGATGTGGAAGGAGCTCTTATTCTATCTCTCTATGCTGCGACATTATTCGATCATGTATCAGGAGAAAGATATCCGTATTCTGCAGATTATCACTTTGCACGTATGATCTGTTCAATGGCAAAAAATATCGCATCTGATATTTCCATCCACGTAACGGGATATTGCATGGAACTAATGGGTGGAATTGGATTCCTTGAGGAGTTCCCAATGGCAAGATTTCACAGGGATTCCCTTGTCACCTCAATCTGGGAGGGCACATCAAACATTCAGGCTCTTGAATTTCTCGAAACAGTGATTAAGAAAGGTACAGACAAGAAACTTTTTAGTGAACTTACAAGGATTGCTTCAGAAATAATGGATAGAGAAGTGAGAGAGGATTTCCTCAGAGATGTACTGGATGCAAGGAAGGAAATGGATACGTTCATTTCAGATAACGAAAGGGAATATAACTGCAAATATATTCTCTCGAGAATCTCCTCTCTTTCAGCCTCCATTTTGCTCTATCATGCTTCACAGTATGATGGTGCAGATTATGTGAAATGGATGGCATCAATCTATCACTCAATGAGGGTACATCATAGATCTCCCTCTCCTGATCAGATCAGGATGGCAGTTAAAAGCCTTGAATGGATGAACAGGCCCAGATGAGATAAGATATCTATTTTAGACAGGTAGCCATACGATACTGTGCTGGACGTAATCGTCGTAGGTGCAGGACCTTCCGGTTCCTATGCAAGCCACCTTCTCTCCAAATCCGGATTCAGTGTTCTGAATCTTGAGGAGCACAAGGAGGTCGGCAAGCCTGTGGAATGCACCGGTCTCGTTTCTCAGAGGGTCTTCTCCATGGTGAAGAGCGGAAGCAGGGTTAACGATGTGACCGGCGCAACGGTCTATTTTCCGGGAGGTGGCTCCATTCATGTGGAGAAGACGGAGAAGACCATAGTCATGGACAGGGACAGCTTCGATAAGGATGTCTCTGCGATGGCCATTTCATCCGGTGCAGATCTTAAGATAAATGCAAGGGTGATAGCAGTCAAGAAAGATTCCAAAGGTATCGATGTTACATACAGAGAGAATGGGGAAAGAAAGAATGCAAGATCACACATAATTATAGGAGCGGATGGCATAAACAGTAGAGTCAGAAAGGAACTGTTCCAGGAGAGACCTGGCAGAATTGTTAGTGCCTATCAGGTTGATTCTGCCCACAGGATGGAAGACCAGGACAGCGTTGAGGTATACCTTGGATCCGAATATTCATCTGGCTTTTTCGGATGGACAGCTCCGTCGGGAAACATAACAAGGATAGGGGTCGCATCTTATAGATCGGCGGCAATAAAGCATTTTCTTAGACTGAACAGCAGATTTCCCCCTAACAAAATCATAGGGATAAACGGTGGAAGCATACCCATCTCCCACGTGAAGAGAACTTACTCTGACAATGCAATCCTGGTAGGAGATGCTGCCGGCATTGTTAAACCGCTGTCTGGCGGAGGCATATACACAGGAATGGTTTCAGCATCCCATGCAGCAAGAGCATCAATAGAGTCGCTTGAGAGTGAGGATCATTCATCCAGATTCCTCTCACGTTATGAGAAATACTGGAAAAGTGATATAGGAATGGAACTGGCCATTGACGGCATTGTCCAGAGGTATCTATTTTCAATGAGGGACAGTGCCTTGAGAAATATATACGACATACTTTCAAAACCATCTAACATATCCCTGATCAACCGGCTCGGTGACATAGACTATCCTTCCAGGATAGTTTTTGCCATGCTCATACGTAACCCTTCACTTGTGGGGCACCTCCTCTTGAGAAGATGAACAACTCAGGCGTCAAATATCTCGCTCTTCTTCTCCTTGCGACTGTCTTCTGGGGAATGACATTTCCCATAATCAAGACCGCCCTGGATTTCATTTCACCAGTTACTTTCCTTGCACTCAGATTCACTGTTTCCGCGATTGTCCTTGTTCCATTTGTTTGGAGATTCCGATCCAAAATAAGTGCACATGCAGTGAAGCTTGGCGTCGTGGCAGGCCTCCTCCTATTCCTCGGTTACTTTCTGCAAACAGTTGGTCTTGACTACACAACGTCAGCAAATTCTGGCATCATAACGGGTCTTTACGTAATTCTCATTCCACTGATCTCATACACCTACCTTAAGATGAGAATATTCAGGATGGATATTTTCGCATCAATACTTGCATTTTCAGGTCTCATTGTAATGTCTCTTTCATCCATTTCAGGAATAGGCATTCAGACAGGGGATATACTAACTTTACTTTCTGCCATAGCTTACGCATACCAGATAGCCTATGTCTCAAAGCATTCCCACGAGGTTGATTCCTTTCTGTTCACATTCTATCAGATTCTGGTTGTTGCAATTCTCTCAGCTCTATTCATTCCCACATTTGAGCCCTTCAAGTTCTCGCTTAATGATTTTGTAATTTTTACCATTGTTTTCACCGCACTTACAGCGGGTGTTTTTTCCATATTCGTGAGTAACAGGGCATTAATATACGTTGAGCCAACTGCCGCAGGTGTGATATTTGTAGGGGAACCAATATTTGCAGCACTCTTTTCCGTTATCCTACTGAATGAAAAATTGTCACTCCTGACATTGGTAGGAGGTATCATGATGGTGAGCGCAATGTTCATTGTAACATACGCAAGGCATGTCAGGGCTACGGGACTAGCAAGGGCCCTGAGCTCCAATTGAGTTCTTCTGAATATCATACCTTAAGGATGGTAAAATGGAAGTGTGAATGCTATCACGGCAATTGCTCCCATGAGAGCAAGCGTTATGAATGATGCCATATGGGTTACTTTCCTTATTTTTTTTATCTCCTCGGTCTTGCCTTCCCTTGAAAGCCTGACAATCTTTTTTCCATGATAAATGTTGTTTGTATACATTATAACAAGCATTACAACAACAAGAATTCCCTTTGTCAGAAGGAGCTTCCCCCCAGTTGTAGTTGTGAGATCTGCCAGTGATGGAAGATATTCATATGCAAGAAACAAACCGGTTATTATGAGAATACCCACAGATATGTCCGTTGCGGTGCCAAAAAGTCTTCCAACGTTACCAATGATCCTTGTCCTATCCTTTTCATCGTCAGAAATCCTGAATGTCGCTGGCCAAACAATTAGCCAGATAAAGAATGATCCACCTATGAAAAATACGGCTGTAAATGCATGGATCCATAGCACAACAAGGAAGAGGATATTCATGATCAGTGATCGTTGATATAATAATGCATTTTTGCATTCATTTGAAGGAGATTTATGTGTGTTAAGTACATTTCAGCGGCTGGAAGAACCCTGTCTGACTTCTACGGCGACGCCTCTCCTGAAAAACATCATTTCTCTACCGCTCAAAAGAGCCTTCCCGACTGCTATCAGTTCATCTTCGCTCTTCACCATTACTTCCGATCCGGGATGAATGCGTTTTCCTGAGCGTCTAACAAATTTGGAGAATACATTTTTGCCTTCCTTATTGAACTGGGCACTCTCATTATCAACCTCCACCGTGACAACCTCGTCATCAACAATATCATGGATCAGTCTGGCACCATCCAGTGTCAGGACGAGGAATCCATCGCTCGGTCTCAGGGTTGCAAGGATCTTTCCGTTCATGCTCACTGTCCTTATCCTTCCAGTCTTTCTGGAAACCCTGATCTGAATATTGTCATCTAAGAATTCCAATCCGTTCTGAATATGAAACTGAAACTCATATATTGTGCGAAGAACCGTTGCCTCAAAGCTGCAATCTTTTTGATCATGGAGATCATTGATATCCCTGATCACATGAACGTTTTTCAGGAAAGATGGGATTTTCCCACCGCTGTATGATAAGGCAGAGAGGCTCTGCTGAACGGGATACGTAAACATGAGTTCAAGCGGAACAGGGATACTATTCCAGAAAAAGAATATCTCAGATTTCTCCATGCAGAACAGATCTCTAATTTTATTCGCATCGTTTCTGATAACATTCCATAGGTCGGGATGGATGATTCCTGTCTCACCAGAGGATCTAAGTTTTTTATTTGAGAATAATACAAGATTCCTGACAACCGGATTGTGCTTTGAGAGAGAATCAAAGTAATAAAAGGGCCTTCTCTTTGACATCGAAAAAGATGAGGCATCAATTCCTTTCTTCATAAACGTGATGAATGCTTTCCAGAGGGCTGGATTTCCCCTTGCTCTTGATTCCGTATATTCCAGAAGTTTTTCTTCCCTTATCTGTTCCCTAATCTCCCTTATCTCGTGAAAAATTGATCTGAGATTATGCATTGTGAGAAGTCTTATGCGATCGTCATCGTCCAAGGCGGATAATTCCCTGGACTTATAGCCATTCAGATTGCTCCACCATGGAAATTCTTCCAGATCTGAAAGGTTCCGAGTACCCTCAGGAAAAAGGAGGCGGTTCTCTCTGGCATATTTCGCATAGGAAGAAGAATCGAATAGATCGATACCCATTAAAACAGCGAGTGGAAGGAACATGGGATGACCGGCACCAAACAAGTGAACTGGTTTTGATGGATCTATGTTTCTCTTTACCCTGGAAATGATTGTGACAAGTGTGCTGTAGTTGTAGGATTCAAGCAGCGGTACAACACCGCCAATAGCATAATACTCCGGAGCAAGTTTTGTCATGAGGCGGGCAGAAAGCGATCTTAGGTCAGGATAGACAGACCCCTGAATGGGTGCGGCAAGAATATCATTGCCCCTAACTTCACTGTATCTCTTGGCGGTCTCCAACACAGCTTCCCTTGCTTTCTGCCTTGAATCCTCGGGAACAGAAAATACATCCACAATGGTTGAGATGTCTGATCCAATTACCCTCTGGAAATCCACCATGCCAACATTATCAAATTCCATATCTCCGTACACATAGCTCTGAAACGTGCCGGAATCTGTCATAACAGGTCCATTGAATCCCAAAAGCCCGTGTACACCAGCGCTCAGTGCCTTATCCCTCAAATCAGGGTCCCTTCTTATTATGTAACTGTTTGTAATGAGGCAATCCGCGCCGCACTGTCTAAGATCATCCAGTGATAAGAGATTAATATTGGGATTGATGACAGGAAAAAGGTTCGGAGTAACAATCTTGCCATGAGGTGTTTCAAAGCTGCATATCCTTGCGGAGCCATCCCTCCTGAGCAACTCCATCTGCAGCAATGTTATGCCTCGTCGTAGTAGTAGTTTCCGGACTCAACCTGCTCCCTTTCAATTGCACTGTTCTTCTTGTTTATCCTTGGCCTGAGGGTATTCTTATCCCTCCTGAAAGTAATTGAAAGTTCTTTTAGAAACGTATTCATTCCCACCGACATCTGTGAAGGACCATGTGTCTCACCTGATTCACCCGGTATACCGGTGAAAACAAGAAGCCTGTCCGAGATCAGATCGATGAAATAAATGTCGTGATCAATTACAATGGATGATTTTTTCCGGTTCTCCACAACCCTCCTTATAACCTTAGCACATGACATCCTGTATGCGCTGTCAAGATGAGCCGACGGCTCATCGAGGAGATAAAGATCCGCGTCTCTGGAAAGTGTCAGTGCAATTGAAAACCTCTGAAGTTCTCCGCCTGATAGTTCTGTTACATTATTTTCCATGAGATCGTTTATGTCAAGAGGGTCCAGGATTTCTGCCTTTACAAAGATGTCGTTCATCCTCTCACCAATGGCTGTGAGAAGAAGATCATGACATGTGCCGGGAAAGTCGGAATACACATATTGTGGTTTGTATGATATTTTTACGGGCTCCTGGAATTTTCCATTTTGCGACTCGATTTCACCCGCAAGGTACTTCATAAATGTAGATTTTCCAAGGGCATTCCTTCCCAGTGCCCCTACGATCTGCCCCGTTCTTATGTATCCTGAATTAATGTGCAGGCTGAATCCGGGAAGCTCTATATCTTCGTTCTCCCACGTCACAGTATTCTGCTGCGATTCAGGTCTCAATGACGATCTTGATGAGAACGAAATCTCATAGTTTCTTATTCTCACATTCTCTTCTCTCAGGTAGCCTGAAAGAAAGGAATTGATAGCCCTGTTGACCGGTCTAAGTTCAGAAATAACACCATATGCCCCTGGTGACCCGTAGACTATATGTACATTTTCTGCCATGAAATCAAGTATAGCCAGATCGTGTTCAACTACCATTACAGTTTTTGTTCTACCAAGATCAGAAATTATCCTGGCAACTCTTAGCCTTTCATTTATATCAAGGTATGATGACATCTCGTCCATGAGGTAGATATCCCCATCCTTGAGGAGTGCAGCAGCTATGGCAAGCTTTTGAAGCTCGCCACCAGACACGGATGAAACATCCTTTTCATAAGATGAGAGAAAATCAAGTTCCTGCATTATCTCCTTGACCCTTGATTTATCACCGTTTTTTTCAAGTATCGAACCTAAAGTCCCCTTTGTCACGCGAGGAATGGAATCAACATACTGGCTTTTCAAAACAACCTTCTTCCTTCCATCATAAATGTCCTTGAAGTATCTTCCCATCTGTGTCCCTTTGAACCTTTCAAGGACTTTTTCCTTATCAGACTTTGCTTCATAATCACCAAAATTAGGCACAAGTGTGCCGGAAAGTATGTTAAGTGCAGTTGTTTTTCCCATTCCATTCTGGCCAAGAAGTGCGGTTATGTTTCCCTCTCTGAGTAGAGGCATGGAATAAAGTCTGAAAGAATTGAGACCGTACTGATGAACGATTTCACGGTTGAGCTCATCTGGAACATTAATAATCTTGATGGCACCGAATGGACATTTTTTTGGACATATACCGCACCCTATGCACAGCTCCTCAGATATTACCGGCTGACTATCCCGGTCCGGGAACTCTATTACCGGAATTCCACTTCTTACAGGCGGACAATAATATCTGCATTCATGATTGCATTTCTTTGGATGACATTTTTCTCGGTCTAGAATGGCAATGTGCATGTTCCTCACTGAGGAGGTTTCCAGAAATCCTCAGGTATCTGATCATAAACCTCAAATTCGCTGTCATTGTTCAGGGAAGCAACCTTAACCTTCATTTTTGATAACTCAATGACTCTCTTCACATTAAGGATCCAGTAATGTATTCTCCATTCTCTCCCATCATACAGAGTTGTCTCTTCTCTTTCAGTTTGAAGAACACCTATATCCTCCATGGTGTAGAAAGCATCCCTGTCTTCGGGTTCTAACATGTTATCTATGACTCTGTCATTGTAGCCGAAGAAATTTATTATGTGTTCAGCAGCATCAAACGACTCTTCCTCACTCATAATCTTGTTTTGAAGGCTTAGTCCCCTGCTTATGGCAGAGGAAAGCTCGAAAATGTTTGTGTAATTTCTGCTTTCCTTTGTATCCTTTGAATCTTTACCGTTATTCTTCATACTAATACCATTATGTAAGTTTATCTGCCTCAACTAGAGTATTCTTAGACTTATAAGGTTATGTTAGTATGTGTTCACTCCATTTTAATTATTGTTTAGGTATTATATTAAAAAACGTTTTCCACCATCAAATGACTATTATTATCCATGTGAACCATACCGATAATATGCTTTCTTATGTTTCCCCCGAGGGTAATTTTTCATCTGGCCCCATAGAGGAAAGAATGTATAGGGTGTACTGTAACTTTGACTTGGATAACGAGAGCCTTAACCTGACAAAGTGTAATTCCAGTATCCCCGGTATTAATTCATACAGTGGAATACTAACGCGTAACGATATCATTTCAGTCCTTGATCAGGATGAGATTCTGAGAGAGGCAAAAAATTATCTTGCTGACAACATAATTAAATCTGGCCCAAAGACACCCAGCATCATGGGGATTGTAAACATGACGCCTGATTCATTTTACGAAGATTCAAGATATTCCAATAATCTTAAAAAAATAATGGATATTGCAAAATTTTCAGACATAATTGATATTGGTGGGGAGAGCACGAGACCGGGTGCAGTACCAGTAAGGTCAGAAATTGAATTCGAGAGGATCAAGCCTGCGCTGGATCTTCTTTCTGTTGACCGAAAGTATAGAATATCAATTGACACGAGAAATCCCTTGACCCTTGAAAAATCCCTCTCCTATGGTATTGAATATGCAAACGATGTTTCCGGTTTTTCAAACAGAGACATGATAAATATTGCCAGGGATAATGGTCTAAAATGTATTGTAATGCATATGCGAGGGAATCCCAATAATATGATGAAGATGGCATCCTACACCAACGTCACAGAAGAAGTGAAATATTTTCTTGTTGACAGGGCAAGAACTCTGATGAGTGAAGGCATCAAAGTCGATAACATAATTTTAGATCCCGGCATAGGGTTTGCAAAAGATGCTGATCAGAATGTCACATTACTGAGAGGGATCAGAGAGCTCAACGTTGGCTTCAAAGTAATGGTGGGGCATTCAAGAAAAAGCTTCCTTGGTAAGATTATTGGGGATTCTGATACTGACAGGCTCAGCATGACACTTGCAGTATCAAACTATCTTGCCCTTAATGGGGCTGATATAATCAGGGTTCATGATCCAGTGGAAAACAGAAACTCCGTCAGGACTTTTCTCTCTTTATTGAACGGATGGAATGGGTTCTGACAGATTTCTCACTTGCACATTTTGGGCATAAACCCTTGATCACTATGTCCACGGACTGAACAACTGAACCATCCGTCTTGGCCAAATTTAGGAATTCCTGACCGTCAGCAGGATAATCTCTGATACTTCCACAAGATGTGCATATGAAGTTTGCATGAGGTATATTGTTTGATTCATAAATCATCGAGCCGTTCACTTCAAAAGACTGGATTATGCCGGATGATTTCATTGCCCTGAAGATATTGTATACGGTTGCCAGAGTGACCGTGGGCTCTCTCTTCTTTATTTCCCGGAATACCTGATCTGCGGTGAAATGTCCTGGATTCGCACTGATAAAGTCTATCACTGCAAGTCTCTGCGGTGTTATTTTATAGCCAGATTTCTTAAGCGCTTCCACATAGTTATTATTAATCATCATGTCCTAAATAAACTTCTTATTAATTAGTTTATATCCTTAGTAACAAGGGTAAGACGTGTTTGCCACATCTATGTTTCACAAAAATTTTCGCGGCATATAACATAAAAATAACAAATTTAGAAAATAATTATTATGGGAAAGCAATAGCACAGAAGAATGGAGAGACTCAAGGGATTCAGAGATATCTATCCGGAGGATGCAGAGGAACGCAAGCTTATATTCAGTACTGCCGAAAAATGTTCTGAAGCTTTTGGCTTCAAGAAGATTGAGTTTCCAAGCCTGGAACTTCTCGATCTTTATCGCATTAAGTCAGGCAGTGATCTCCTTAACCAGACTTTTTCATTTGTGGATAAGGGCGGGAGAGAGGTGACGCTAACACCTGAAGCAACCCCCTCCGTTGTCAGGATGCTTGTGTCAAGAAAGGACATAAGAATGCCGGCCAAGTGGTATTCTTTCCAAAGGTACTGGAGGTACGAAGATCCACAATCCGGAAGGCAGAGAGAATTTTATCAATACAATGCAGACATCTTCGGTACAGAATCACCCGAGTCAGACGCCGAGATTATAGGCCTCGCATGCTTTATCCTTGATTCCTTGGGTCTCGCAGGAAAATACAGGATGCAGGTGAATGACAGAATACTGATGGAGTCAATCCTATCAAATTACGGATTAAATGACCCTATGTCTGCTTTTCCCGTTGTGGACAAAATAAAGAAGATCCCTCCAGATGAAGCCCTGGATTCCCTTGTTTCTCTCGGAATCAGCAGGGAAAAAGTCGAGGATCTTTATTCAATTTTGGGAGAGACTTATTCTCTTGAGAATGGCTCTTTCCCAAAGCTTCTTGAATCCATTCCAGTCTTTAAGGAAAGATACGCCAGAATCAAGAGCACAATGAATCTTTTGCATTTTTATACGTCTTCGCCCGTTGTACTTGACCTGTCAGTTGTTAGGGGGCTTGGATATTACACAGGAATAGTATTCGAAGCTTTCGACACTGGGGGAACATATCGATCTATCCTGGGTGGCGGGAGGTATGACGGCCTTGCGACCCTCATGTCCGGCAGGCGGATACCTGCTGTTGGGTTTGGCATGGGAGATGTCATCCTGGAAATATTGATGAAAGAAAATTCCCTGGCAAAAAACCATTTGCAACAAGGCATAACAGTATGTTATACATCACATAGCATCTACACTTATGCAATCGATGTGACCATGAAGCTCAGATCAATGGGCTTCCGTACAGACATCATAATTTCAGAAAAATCTCTGTCAGCGCAACTTAAACAGGCTTCCTTTGACTCTTCTCACGCAATCATACTTGGTGAGAATGAGCTAAATGACAAAGCAATTACAGTGAGGAATCTGCATAGCGGTGAGCAGAGGACCATAAAGGTTAGTGAAATAGAAAAGCTGAGATCCATATTAGTGTGAGAAGCGAGAGTTTCTATTTGCCTCGCTATCCTAACCCATGATAATTTTAGATGAATTATACTCGTGAAAGGTGCAACAAACATTTATATCTTTACTGAAAATTCCTACGGGGCGATAATATCTGTCAGTAGCCTTTGTTCTGATCAGTACAGTTCCAGGCAAGGAAATGGAGGTCTACGAGAAGATTTCCAAGGTAAAGTATGTTGTCGAAATTCATCCTCTTTTCGGAGAGTATGATCTGATAGTGAAAATTGACGTTAAGGATTTTAGTGAGTTGGGCAAATTGGTAATTGAAAAATTGAGAACAATAGATGGCGTGGTAGATACGAAAACTTTAACTGGGGTTAAACTTTAAGGGTGGTTTGATGATAGGTTATTACGGATCTTGGAACTGGTATCTGTTTCTTGCTATAATACTCGCTCTGATTGCCATATCCCTTGTCATACTGGGGATACTTACTGCTTACTTTGGAAGTGGCAAGAGCAGAACTGTTGGTGTAGTTCTTCTTGTGGTCGGTCTTGTGATCGGTCTAGTTACAGCCTTTACAGGAAGAGATTATTTTCACCTTTCTGGCGGTATATTTGCAGATCTCATAGTCCCTGTATTCTTCTATGTCGTGGCTGTTGTCATAGGTGTGGTTATCGGTCTTTTGATATTTCTTGCTGCAATAATGAAGACCTGATCTTTTCTTTGGTAAAGGCAGCAAAAATTTATGAAAAATTCCCAGGTAATCTCGGATATTGAGGAGAACATAAGAAGAAATCTGAAGGGAAAAGGAATTGTTGCCTGCTCTGGTGGCCTTGATAGCACCGTTCTATCAGTCATTGCTTCAAAGGCCTTTCCTGAAAGAATTTTGGTGGTATTTGTTGACACCGGTTTACTGAGAAAAAATGAATCTGATAGTGTTAGAAAACTTTTTGCCGAACAGGGATTGAACTTCAAGATCTTAAATGCTGAGGAAAGGTTTTTCAGAGCACTTAAAGGAAAGACCGATCCAGAGGAAAAAAGGAAAATAATTGGGTCTCTTTTCATAGATATATTCAACGAAGAGGCTGAGAGGTTCGGATGTGAATATCTGCTGCAGGGTACAATTGCCCCTGACTGGATAGAGAGCGGGGGAGGAGTCAGGGATAACATAAAAAGCCATCACAATGTTGGAGGTCTTCCCAAAAACATGAAGCTTAAGCTGATCGAACCGCTTCGTGATCTTTACAAGGACGAGATTAGGGAAATTTCCCATTCACTTGGAATTGATCGTTACAGGCAACCATTCCCTGGACCAGGTCTGGCCATAAGGGTAATCGGGGAAGTTACCAAGGAAAGGGTGGAGCTTGTAAGGGATGCAACTTACATAGTAGAAGATGAGGTGAGGAAATATTACAGTGATCCGGAAGAATTACCGTGGCAGTACTTCGCCGTCCTCCTGCCTGTTCAATCAACAGGAATCATGGGTGACAGGAGAACATATGGCTACACCATAGCTATTAGGATTTTCGATTCTCTTGATGCCATGAGCGGAACCTTCAGAAAGGTACCATGGGATCTTCTTGAATCCATTTCTTTGAGGATTACCAACAGTGTAAAAGGTATAAATAGAGTCGTTTACGATGTCACATCGAAGCCTCCAGGTACCATTGAGTGGGAGTGATCACGGAGAAATTAATAATAGGAAGAATTGACATTTACCTATGTTGTCGTTTTTTGCTCTGATCAATGAAATTTTACATGATTCAACCATCTTCGTGTCACAGTACGGATACTACGGTATCACTGTTCTCATGTTTCTAGAGAGTGCTTCAATACCAATACCAAGTGAAGTTATAATGCCACTTGCAGGTCACTATTCTAGAATAGGTATTTTAAATCCAATTCTCACCATATTCATAGCTGTTGTTGCTGGAGTTTTGGGAGCTCTGCTTGATTATTATATTGCGCTTGCCATAGGCAAAGAAGCTGTCTACAAACATGCCGGATTCTTTCACATATCAAGGGATAAACTCGACACGTTTGATGATTGGTTCTCTAGGAACGGTGTCTTTGCTGTTTTTATTGTAAGGTTACTTCCTGCAGTTAGGGGACTTATCAGCTTTCCTGCAGGTTTTGCTGGTATGCCGCTTAAGAAGTTTGTTCTTTCAACTGCTCTTGGCTCAATGGTCTGGGATACTGTTCTTTTTTATTTTGGTTACTACGCTCTCAGCCTGAACATATACCTCATGATAATGTTTGTTGCCATCCTGGGTGTCGTACTAACTGTCATATATTATGTTTTTATGCATCACATCCAGAAGAACACCCTTTCAGGATCGTGAAATCATTTATCAGAAGATTCTCTCTTCACAGATCCGGAACCAAGATAAATTCCAACTGATATTATTGAGAAGCCAATTATCGTCTGGTAAGAGAGAACTTCATGCAGGATCAGGTAACTGAAGAGAAGTGATAAAGCAGGAACAAGAAAGAAAAAAGAAGATATGGATGATGCTTTGTATCTTGCATAGAGAAGAAGATATATGAAATATGCAAATGTTGTCCCTACAGACCCAATGAAAAGAACAGAGAGATAGAACTCATAGGTGAATCCTTCTACACTGAATCTTCCCGTAACCAGGGCAAGGACTAGAATTACCGGTATGGCGTAAACATACTGAAAGGTATTGACAGTCCAGGGGTTCTCCCTGGAAAGGTTCTTCTTGTAATATATGGTTCCAACTGCCCACATTATCGCGCTTAATATGAGAAGGATAGCACCTGCGTTAAATCCAGATGTGAAGGCTCCTGAGAATGTTACAACGACTCCGGCAAATCCCACAATCACACCGATTATAATCTTCAACGTTATTGTTTCCCTCAGGAAAATTCTTGAAAGGAGAACTGTAAAGAGTGGGTAGGTATAAACTAGAACTGATGAAAGTCCAGCACTGACTGTGGTTTCACCATAGAACCAAAGTCCCATGAATGCGGTTATATTCAGAATGCTGAATGTGAAGAGCTTGAGATTAAGGCTTAGACCAGCTGGCTTAGCTATTCTACTCCTGAAAAAGACCAATGCAAAAATCAGTGCAAACAGTATTCTGAACAGGAGTGTATAAAATGGCGTTTCGTAATTCAGGGCAACCTTAAGGAATACATAATTAATCCCCCAAAACGAAGACATCGCAAGAAACAGGAGAGGTTCTTCTGCTTTTCCCAATGCATTACGGATTGCAAATAAATACTTAATTCCACTGTGAAAAATTATGGTAATTATCAATAAGGTACTGTATTTTACCCTGCAATGATAAGGATAGCAGGGCTTGGCGTTTCTGGAGCTTATTTATACCGGAGGCTATCTAATGCAGGATTCAAAGTTACAGCATTTGATCCAAAGAGGGAAGGTTTCTATCTCCCCTGTGGCTATGCACTGAACGAAAACGTTGCAAGAACATACCTTAAACTGATAAACTTAGAAGTGGAAGATTATGTGGAAAGCAGGGCTCACAATATAATATTCCAATCCGGAAATCGAGAAATAGAATTCAAATCCCTCGGGCTTTGCACTGTGGATAAGAATAGGCTTCTGTCAGATCTTTTGGGTAACCTTCCTTTTGAAAGGAGGAAAGCACCAGCCGAAAGAGATGTTGTAACAGTGGATGCAACAGGGATATCCCGGTCAATACTTGGCCCAATAGGGAATGATTTTACCATGCACACAAAGGAGTATCTTACATCCACCGCATCACATCATGAGTTCTATTTCAGATACTTCAGCAAGGGGCATGGCTACTATTGGGAGTTTCCCCTTGGAGACCACTTCCATGTAGGTGCTGGGTCTGACGTTCTTCAATTGATAAACAGCTCGTTAAATGTAAAGGGGAGTTTGAAAGTTGCCTCAAGAAATATAAGACTAAAACCTGCTCTTCAGGACATTTTCAGGGAAAATGTGGTTGGAGTAGGCGAGAGCATTGGAACAGTAAGCCCCATAACAGGCGAAGGCATAATGCCGGCCATGGAATCTGCAGAACTATTATTTCAAAATTTAACAAAATATGAGAATTTTAGTGAATTGTCATCAAATTATTCAACGGACATCATTAAGACATTTCGCAGATATGAAGTTCTTTACTCGCTTCTTGAGAACGCGAGGAAAGGGAAAATTCTAAAGCTTTCAAACCTGATAAGGTATCCAGCCGTCAGGGAAGATTTCAGACATTTTGGTATAAATCTAACCCTGTATAGTGTGGCAAAAACGCTTATAGGCAAGTAGAACAAAATCAGCAGATCTTGATTTGTTCCATATCAATCAAGTTTTAAGTATTAATAATCATTGCCTCTGTAATGATTCATGTCCAGGGCCTTTCCAAAATATACAACAAGGGGGACCCTCCAGCCATTGATTCCATAGACATGGATATTAATGATTCAGAGATCGTGGGATTTGTTGGTCTGAATGGTGCAGGAAAGACCACAGCCATAAGAGCCATCATAGGAGCTGTACTACCAACAGCAGGATCAGTATCCATTGATGGTCATGACATTGTAAGGGAAAAGCGCCTGGCATCTATGGGTGTTGGATGGATCCCGGAAACTCCAGTCTACAATGCCGATGCAAAGGCACTTTCACTTTTGAAATACTTCGCCGGTTTTTTCGGAATTCCTCGAGATAAGGCAGAAAAAAGGGCGACAGATCTTCTGGAAAGACTTTCACTGAAAGATCACATGAACAAAAAAGTCATGAATTTCTCACAGGGGATGAAGAAGAGATTCGCCATTGCTGCAGCAATGATCCATGATCCTGGGAATTATCTGTTCGATGAAACACTCAACGGAATAGATGCGGAGGGTGTTGAACTTGTGAGGACAATCATTCATGATCTCAAGAAGGATGGAAAGGCCATACTGCTTTCATCCCACATTCTCAATGAGATTGAGGATTCTGCTGATAGAGTAGTGATAATTGATAGAGGGAAGATAATAGACTCAATTTCAATGGAAAACCTCCGCAATATGGCAACAACTAGGGTTGAGTTAACAGTCACAAATATAGATGGTAATGTCAGTGAGATATTGCAGAAGTATGGGAACATAGAGATCAACAATTCCCGCGTCATTATAACTGGAAGAGACATTAAGGCATCAGAGATAAACAATGATCTTGTAAAAAAGGGTTACAATGTCAACGGAATACGATCTGAAACCTTGGAGAACTATTTTCTGAACCTTGTGAGGGATCGAAAGTGAAACCATTTTTCTATGAGTTCCTGCAAAGAATAAGGGCAAAGAGTGCAGTTGTTTTTACAATACTGCTTACTGTTCTGCTGATTGCCCTTGTTTATACGTCTTACTCATCTATCTCATCTTCTGTAATTAATCAACCGTCCAATATTATGACTGGTGCTCTCTTCAACCATAACGGAACATATTACTTTGATACCTATGTATTTAACAGCAGCACTGGAAAACCAGTCACCAACATTCCGATCAATTTCACCCTTTACAACAGTGACACAGGGGGGCTCTCAAACTATCAGTACGAAACCAATTCACTTGGATATTCCAATTTCACCTCCAGTAATATTAGTAATCCAACCTATTGTACTTTCGAGGCAAACTTTGCTCAAAATAACAGGAATAGTGAATTTTCTGAGAAACCTGGCGGATTGATAAGACGAGCAATATCCGCGACACCATACGGACAGTCATGCGTAATGGTGTGGAATATTTGCAAGCCCTCCCCAATTGCACCGCCATCAATTCTTATAGTATCATTGAATGCAACTGGAAGTCCTGGCGGAAATTTAATGATTTACTACAATTATTCATGCAACACAACGGGATATAAACCGATCAATAAATCTGACATTCTTGGGGCTGTCTATAAAAATTTCTCTGTGGTAACATTCTCTCCAAAGATCAGTGACCAGTACGATTATACAGATGTACTTTTTGAAGAGAACGGAAAACAGATTTCTGAATTCGCCACTTTCAGTGCCATAAGCTCTCCACCCGGCAATTTAGAATCAGCCTTTAATTTTGAATATCCTATTGTGGCCTTCATTATGGGTATCCTTGGGATATCGCTTGCATATTTCTCCTACAATAAGGACAGGATAAGTGGTGCATACCAAGAACTCATAGTAAGACCCAATACCAGGGTAGGTCTCATGACATCAAGATTCTTATCTGTTTCATTTTTGCTTCTTGTATCATCTTCACTGATCGGGTTAAGTACATACATAATCCCGATCCTACTTTTCTCTTTCTATATGCCCTTCTCGTTCATTATGTATATAATATTTTCAAGCTTTGTTCTATCCGAATCAATGGCAGCAATATCCTTCATTATAGGATCAAAAGAAAAATCTGCAGCAGCTGTGATAGCAATTCCATTGGTTATCTTCATACTCATAGTTCTCTTTGTTCCAGCTATTCTTCCTGACATCCTTTCAAAGCTCGGAATATTTCCAGGAACAGAGAACTATAATCTCATAACTCTAATAGTCTCATTGTTTGATCCCGCTTCTTCCTTTTCAGTCATAGGAAGCCCACTATTTAGACCTATTATGTCTTTTACCTCCCTTTACTTAGTTGGCTCTGCTCTCTGGATGGCAGTGGTCTACAGTATTTCATGGGTGACAATACCATATATTGGGAATTACTTTCTTTCAAAGACTACAGACTGAAAGTCAGGCATCCAATACGATAAGCCCATAATTGCTCTTTACTAGAAATTTCCCGTCTACATTATTATAAAGAAAAATAAATTGTTTATTGTTATTTTTCTGGTGATATAACAAAGCAGCCCTCTGGAGAATAAACCAGTGGAGTTATCTCTGAAATTATAACGTAATTCTTCAACTCCGCTGTTTCATCCAGTAGAATTGTTTCTGGTTCCCTCCTCACAAGACAGTATATATCGTCCATGGAGTATACAATTATCTTTTTACCTTTGAGCGAAGATGAAAAGTATACGTTTCTGACAATCTTGTGAAGATTCCTCATCTCCGCCTCAGGAAATCTCTCTGAAACTTTGAAGAGCAGATTATAGGCATCAAATGATGCAACAACCCTTATATCACCATTATAATTATTCTCTGAAAGTCTCCGGACCGCTGATAAAATGTCCTCAGTGATCGCTCCGGGCTTTGACCAGTCACCACCATTTATCTTTTTACCTCTTCTTGAAAGGGATAGCGGAGAATTTTCAAGAAGCACATCTTCCA
>JAMCUH010000056.1 GCA_023379435.1 Thermoplasmatota archaeon
TGTAAAAAATCATTGAAAATAAAAACAAAATGTATTATTCACCCAGTGAAAACTTACAGGAAAGTAAAAATCTCAACCACAGCAAAAATAATCACGCTCAATATGCTAAACACTCAATATTTTGTAAGATAAGCCGCTGGAGGGATTTGAACCCCCGACCTGCTGATTACGAATCAGCTGCTCTACCTGCTGAGCTACGGCGGCAGTTTGGCACCTCATTTCAATGTATACTAAAAATGTGTTGTAATCTGAGGAGAAGTTTTCCTGAAGATAGGGAAAAATAGGACTGCATTGACACATTTAGTCATTTTTCATGGGTATATAGAGTGCAATGCCGGAAGGTACTTTAGGAAAGAAAAATGTTGACTTTTGCGGGAAAAGTTTCCTCTCAGATATGCACTTCTGAAATAATTCCTTATCCCAGACAGGCATTAAAATACAGGCATCAGCCTCTTTTTTATCCACAGTTTCAATCGCCTCGGCTGATTTATCTGTGTATTTTGTGTACTTTTCCATATCTTCACCATTAAGGTCCTTCAATTCATCCAGAATAAATCTGTTAACAATGTTTGGCGGAATATTGTCCATGATGTCATCGCCAAGATATTCCCTTTTCAGTGAAAGCCTGTAATATGTGTGGTTCATGTAAAGAGTTATGTCCTTATCTGATAATCTCTTTTCCTCTTCCACAGTGAAATGATGCTTCAGATCATTTAGAAAGCTTTCCTTTGATTTTATTTTACCAATGATCCTGTGTATCCCGGAAATCATGAGACTTTCCTGATCAATGGGGGTGATGTATGCCATGGCGTAATGCCAGTTGAGATCCGATGGTACCTCTGAGGCGATCTCCCTGAGCGCAGCCAGACGATGGTGGCCATCAGCAACAATGCTGTTCTCTTTTTCCATCAATACTCTCAGCTTTTCAATAAAATCCCTGTCAATGCACAGAAATATTTCATTTAAGACACCTTCCGGTTCAGTGAAGCTCAGGACCGGACTCATGGATTCAGTCTGTCCCTGCAATATTGAACGGAGATGAGAATTTCCAGTGACAAGAAAGATTGGTTCTGGGATGCATCCTATGTGTTTCATGAGTTTGTACCTGCCTGTCCTTGGCCCGGAAAAAGTCTTCTCGTGAGGTATAACTGAACCGTCATCGGGGAATATTTTCACAAGAGCCATGATGCCGTACCTTTCCATATTCCTGCCTGAAGACTCGAATTTCTGTTTCAGTAATATGATTGCCTCATTTTCACGTATGAGTGTGCCATTTGCAATCCAGCGATCAAGAGTGGCTTTCGCATCTTCCAGATTCTTTGGGAGAGTTATGTGCGTTATATTACATGGGAACTCATGCAAAAATTTCCTGTATTCGTCGTTGATTGTATCAAAGGGTGGGGAATAAAAATGTTCGCATCCGGATCTGAACATCCATGGATTGAATTCCCTAATTATCAAGATTCAATCACCGTTAAAGCACTTTTGAAGGTTAGCAATATCCTCGCCGTAACCGGCTTCTCCCTTTGGTGTCTCAAGGACGAATGGTTTTTCCCTTAACCTGGGATCATTTATGAAATTTGAAATTCCCTCAAGACCTAACATACCTGAACCAATCTGTTCATGCCTGTCCAGGTGACTTCCAAGCCCTTTCTTTGAATCATTCAGATGAAATCCCAGCAATTTATCCAGTCCAATGATGGAATTAAAGGAATCCATGGCCTCATGGTATCCTTCAGGTGTTTTTATATCGTAGCCTGCAGCAAACACATGGCAAGTGTCAAAACAAATCCCCACTTTTTCCTTGATTTCTATCATGTCAATCATTGAAGCTAGATGTTCAAATTTATGACCCACGGTGTTTCCCTGCCCCGCACCAGTCTCCAGTAGCACCTTAACATGATGATCAGCGCCGAGTGTTCTGTTTATGGATTCTGCAACCATTTCTATGCCCTTTTTCTCTCCCATGTCTCCTGGGGAACCCGGATGAAGAACAAGATAGTCTATTCCAAGAATATCTGCTCTTGAAAGCTCTTCCCTCAGGGCTGCTTCTACCTTGGATCTCAATGACATATCAGTTGATGCAGTATTGAGAAGATATGAGGCATGCACCATGATCCTCACAAGGTTGAACTCTGACACATATTTCTTGAAGCCCGAAACCTCATTCTCATCAAGAGGTCTGGCCTTCCACTGCATCTGGTTCTTGGAAAATATCTGCATCGTTCGGAAGGAAAATGCATTTGCCCGTTCCGGTGATTTTGATATTCCTCCCGCCGTGGAAATATGGCCACCCAGCAATCTTCTATCAGTAATCCTTTCCATGGAAAAACTTACTCCTTCTGCTCGACAAGACCTTCCATTATCATATGGATAAACTGGTATACATGAATTGCCAGTGCTGGATTGTCCGTATAACCGCAGGCTTCCAGTTCCGGAGATGCTAGCATGGCCCTTGTCTTGTCACTCACCACATCTGTAGCAATGAGACCCTCCCTCCTGAATATCCTAACGCCCGGAGGTGCCTTTCTTCCTGCCGGTATAACGAAAACAACATCCACCCCCCTCTTGACAGCATTATCAATCGCCTTTGCCAGTTCAGTTCTGATCTCCCTGGCGAGAGGGGTTGAAACATAAATCTCTGACTCCGACAGGTTAAACATCTCCGTAAGCTTGTTCATTACTGATTCTCTTCCCTCAATGGTGTAAACAAGCTGAGGCTCACCTCTGGAGGGGAGCATTTCCTGCAACTTTCTCAGCTCAAGAAACAGCTCATCAAGCTTTGCCTCAAGCGACGACCTGATCTTTGTGAGATCATCAGGCTTAAACATCCTTGGTCTCCCCTCAGTATATTTAGCAAGACCCTTTTCCACAAGAGATTCCATAACCTTGTATGCCGACGTTCTTGGTATGTTGGCCGTATCAGCAACGACATCCGCATTTGCAACTCCATGGTATACCAAAGAAGCAAATCCCTGGGCCTCATAAACAGAAAGACCAAGAATCTTCAACTTTTCAGCGATCTGCTGAAGGCGTTCAGATAATCCCTCCATGTGTCTCAATTATACATGACCTTATATGGATTTTCCTATAGTCAATTTTACTGACTTAATATTATGTAATTATATGGATTATTAATTAAGTCATAAAACCATGTCCGTAATACGAAGAATGCGATGACGTTTTAATACAGTGGTGGAATCCTTCCCTCAGGAGTGAACGGAAAGATGGAGATGAACGAGGCTACCGCGAGGCTTGTTATGGATCTTGATGGTTTTCTTAAGCATTTTCCAGTCAAAATAGAAGAAGTTGGGCCCGGATACTGCGACCTTTCCATTGAACTGGTGGACATTGTCATGAGGCCGGGCGGGATCATGAACGGGGGTGCAATAATGTCCCTCTGCGATCTTGCTGGTGGAATAAGCGCAATGTCTCTTCAGGATGTGAGGAACGCATTCACTGTTGATCTAAACACACAGTTCATTGAGATGATCAATAACGGTCCTGTAAAATTTCACGGAGAGGTTATTCGTGCGGGAAAATCAACGGCTTTTATCGATATAGATGTAAGAGACAGTAAGGGAAAACTCTGCTCAAGGTCAACAGGCATATGGAAGATCATAAGGGAGTGAAAAGGTGTGCAGATTATGCAGTGAACAGAACTGGCCCCCACTAACTGAAAAACTTGTGATCCTCGCAACATCCGGCAGCATATCCATCTATCGTGTTCCAGACATCATAAGGGAGATCAGAAGAAAAGGTGGTGATGTGAAGGTTGGCATGAGTGAGTCCTCAGCGGAAATGATAAGTCCGGAGCTCATAAAGTGGGCATCGTCAAATGCCCCCGTTACCAAAATTACAGGATTTATTGAGCACATATCATTGTTCACTGAGCCCAGGGACAAGATCCTTCTCATATGCCCTCTTACATATGATACTGCAGGAAAAATGGCCAGCGGAATATCAGATAACATACCATCCCTGTTCTTCTCATTTGCTTTCGGCCATGGAGTACCTGTTCTTGCTGCTCCTGCCATGCATCTGGATATGTACAGGAACAAATTCATGCAGGAAAACATCAAGAGACTTATGGATTCCGGGGTGGAATTCATTGAACCGGAAGAGGACCCTGAAAAGGCAAAATTATCAGAAAAGGAGAATATTGTGGATCATGTAATAAGATCTTTTTATCACAGTACCATGGGAGGGAAAAGGGTTCTCATCATATCTGGTAGAACGGAGGATAGAATTGACCCGGCAAGAACAGTCTCGAACAGATCATCCGGTTTCACTGGTTACTGGCTTGCAAGAAATTCATTCAGGCTGGGTTCTTCCGATGTAACTTTTGTGGGAAACTCCCCCTATCCAATGCCGGAGTATGTGCGTTCCGATTTCTGTGTTGAAACTGCTTCATTCTACAGTAAGGTGGAGGCAATCCTTAGGAAGGAGAAGTTCGATCTCATAATTATTCCAGCTGCCATATCCGATTTTTCCATATCATTCAGTGAGAAAAAACTTGATTCAGACAGGGAGCATGAAATTCATCTCAGACCCAGAAAGAAGCTCCTTGATATCATAAGGAAAAACAGCAGTGCAAAACTTGTTGCATTCAGACTCAGTGAGTCTCCGGATGATGCCATGAGGCACTTCAGTGAATCGGTTCCGGATATGATAGTACACAACAGCATCCTGGAAGAACCGTTTGGTAATGGCGGGGCAAAATATTCAGTGATTTCTGGTGAGAAAATTACAGAAATATCAGGTGCGAGCAAGGAGGAGGTAACTTTCAGACTGTTGCTGCATATAATGGGCAGCCTTTTTGCTCTAGGTAAAACAAACAAACAGTGAAACTCACATAAGGTGTCTCAGCAGAAAGGATGATACATCCTCTACTGAATCATCCTTCTTCAGGTTTGAAAAACACACCGGACAGGCAGTGATGATACTTTCTGTGCCAGTGGCCTTTAGCTGTCTGAACCTTTCATCTGAAACGTTTTTTGAAATGTCCGGAAACAGGAGCTCGGCCGGCCCCCCACAGCACATAACCCTTTTACCGGATCTTTCAGGAAGTTCCATTTTTGAAACATTTCCGATCATTCTCTTGAGATCGAAGTCCTTCACATCCCTGAGCACAAAATGGCATGGCTCATGGAATGTTACTCTCTCACCCGTCTTCCTGAACTCTAGATTTTGAAGATATTCAGCGTAATATCTGACATCGAAATCGAAGCCCTTAACATACCTGGGATACTGGTTTTTTAGAAGATCATAGGTGTGCGGGTCTATTGTTATGATCTCCGTTACATTCCTTCTTCTGAATATATCCGTAACTCTTTCAGCGTAAATGGAGAATTCATTAATGTAACCAAGATCGTAAATGAATGTTCCTGGATATGGTTCCTCCTCACCTAGGTACTGAAATGAAATCCCGGCCTTCCTGAGGAGAGTGTAAATGCTTCTCAGGTATAAATTCACGTTCTTCTCCATTGGCGCATTCTTCATGAATGCGGTGATTCCCGCAATGTCTGGATGTTTTCTTATAAAACGTGAAGCAGATACAAATGCTTCTTCTCCAAGGATTTTCCCTGCCCTGCCTAGCGCAAAGCTGTATGGCATTAGCTGATACATGTTGCCGGTGTAGAGAAGAGTGGTGCTGTTTTTGCTGAAGGATAATCCGGAAGACCATCGGGCACATTCCCTTCTGAGACCCAGCGGGTTCATCTTTTCCATGGTCACAGAAACGATCATTGCTGCGAGATCCTTTTCCTGTGGTAATGCGAGATCGGTCTCCGCTATTATCTCTCTGGCCAGATGGCTGACCTTCCCGGCATTAACACCTGCAGGACAAACCTGGAGGCAGGCAAAGCAGTCAAGGCACGAGTAAAATGGGTCCGATACCCTGAGACTTCTCTTTCCGGTACGGATTTCATTCACAAGAGAGAGACCGAGGTCAACCCTTCCCCTTGCACCATGGGAGGCGACAAATCCTGCTGAGGGCAGAGTGGGACATACACTTTCGCAGAAACCGCAATTGATGCACTTGCTCACCTCATCCTCCATATCCGCTACAGGATCAGTCAAATATCTTCCCCCTGTTGAGAAGGCCCTTCGGATCAAATACCTCTTTAATTCTTTTCATAATATCAAGTGTGTATTCCGAATTGTGGAATTTCATCTCCTCTCTGAGGAGTTCCTTCTTTTCCACGCCTATTCCGTGCTCCGCTGAAACTGAACCGTTGTGCCTGATGGCCACCATTCCCAGGTCAAGCTGCAGTTTTTCTACCTTCTTTCTGTTTTCCTCGGAACCCGGACTGGCAAATATATTTCCATGTATGTTCCCGTCCCCTATATGCCCGAACAGTATGGCCTTTATTCCGCTCCTGTCTATGATATCTCTCATCTCACGCATTGCAGATGAGAGTTCCGAAAGAGGCACAACAATATCAGCTATGACAATATACTGATCCCTGCTTTCCCTGAGCAGCAGCGAGGAGGAGTAGAGGCCTTTTCTCGCCTCATACATTTTTTCCATTTCTGCCCTATCAGTTGTGATGGAAATTGAAACTGGATTGAATCTTTTTATTACACTGCTCGTTTCTTCCATGAGCCGGGAGATGGATTCGTGTGTTGATGCCATGTCCACCATGAGAAGATAATTGCTCTCTTTAGGGTAATCGATCCCCTTGGCAATCTTTACAGACTCCAAGGATCCTTTATCAAGAAATTCTGCAATATACGGTATGAAACCACTGGATTTCAGGTGCATGATCGATCTGCCAACGTTTTCTATGTCTGTGAAATAGGCCATAATACGGCCCAATTCTTCCGGCATCGGCCTGATCTTCAGTATGGCCTTTGTTATTATGGCAAGTGTCCCTTCACTTCCAACCATGAGTGCAGTGAAATCGTACCCCTTTGTCCTCTTGAGTGTTTTCCCACCGAACTGCTGTATCTCTCCTGTTGGAAGAACAACCTCCATGCCAAGAACCCACTCCTTTGTGGCACCATAGAGAGATGCCCTTAATCCCCCAGCGTTGGTATTTATGGAGCCTCCAACAGTTGCAGCCATGGAGCTTGCCGGGTCCGGAGGATAGAAAAATCCTTTTTTTCTGAGTTCACTGTTGAGATCGTCAAGCCTCACACCAGCCTCAGCGATAACAAAACTGTCATCTGTTTTTATTTCCAGTATCCTGTTCATCGCTGACATGGAAATGACGATGCCACCCCTGAGTGGAACGGATGATCCTGTAAGTGACGAACCTCCAGATCTCACCGTGACAGGAATGTTATTCTCACAACACAACCTCATGAGTTTGGAAATCTCCATTGCGTTCCTGGGGATCACGACTGCTAACGGTATGTCGGAAGAGAAGAATGAAGCATCCCTCGTGTACGGAATCATATCCTCCTTTCTTGTCAGCACTCTGTTTCCAAATATATCTCTCAATTCATCTTCCACATTCATTCATACCCCTCCGGAAGCCTCAGATTGGCATGTGAGATGTAAATATTAACGATTATACCTGCAAGTGCAACAGCGGCCATTATTATGAAGACAGCATCCCAGTGGGACCTCAATAGTGATGAGACAAGAGGGCCAATTGCATCTGCTGAATTTGATATGAGTCCCATTCCGAATGCTCCGGCACCTATGATGGCAGAAGGAAATATATTGCCTGGAAGTGCCCAGTAATTGGGAGGGAACATCATGAGAAAGCCGTTGATCACGGCAGCAACAACGATGGCATAGTATGATACAGAGGCTGTGAGTATCATCAGAAGAGCCCCGATACCCATAAGCGCGTCGGCGGCAGTCATGATCTGCAATCTTCCCCTAAGCACCTCCCTGTTAGATTCAGTGTTCCTGGATCTTCTGTCACCGAGATATGCACCGATGAAAGCTGCAATGAAACCAGAAAATCCCCACACTATAATGACATAATCTGTTTCTATATGCGAGTATCCCAGATACAGGGAATAGGAGGGAAGAAATCCGCCCATACTGAAGAGTGTCCATGTGACCGGTATCTGGCTTATGCCCATAAGCCATGTAAGCGGGTTCCTCCATGCACTTGGATGCTTTTCTGACCTCTCCTTTTTCAGCATTTCAATCTGTGTGGACGAATTCCTGGCGAAAATGAAGTAAACAACAGCTCCTGCAATCATTACTATCCCGGTGATGTAATAATCCTCCTGCCAGGAAAGCTTGCTCAAAACGCCTGAAAGTATTCCGCCAGCAGCACTGCCAAGCATGATGGCCCCCAGAGTAAATGCCAGGGATCTGGCCCTTTCGGATGGCCTGAACCATCCCTCCAGCTGCAGCGAGAAGATGGCAAGCATCATGATCATAAGTCCCTGGAAAAATCTCAAAGCGACAAGGAGAAACAGGTTGTATGAAACTGGAATTAGAAATTGCGGTACAATGAGGAAGATCTGTGCAACAAGAACCCCGGTTCTCATTCTCGTGTCAAATATACCTCCATGACCAAGGAAAAAGGCTATGAACAGACCAATGGAGAAGGAATCCACCCCAAGCACAGTGACACTTGAACTGTTCAATCCGAAAGTCTCTGCGATGGATTTTGAGAGAATTCCAAATGAGGATAGGGAGATGAAGCTTGTTGTCATTAATAACCCACACACAGCGGCCATGACCCATCTGTATGATGATTTCTGCTCCTCTGTTAATTGTGGTGAAGCCATTTTTTGAGATATTGTTATCCTATAACAACACTTCCAGTCTGTGATTGTGAAAAATAAACTATTGCAAATAATGTTGATGGAATATGGTGAGCAGGTCATGAAATCATTCATGATAAAATTTTCAAAGGATGGTAAAAGACAACCATAGTAATGCACATACCGTAAGGATTTTTATCCTCAGGGAATTCATGAACGTTGCCAGATAACACATTCGAGGAGTATTTAACATATCTTACAGAAAATGCAGAAGTTATAAGATCAATGCTTTACATTCCCAAAGATGCAGCCATAAGAAAGATCCTCGAATCTGAATTTGATCATCATTACCATCCTCTTCCGGAGGTTAAGGAATGTGAAAGTAAGATTGCTGCAACAGACAGCAGTGAGTACATGAAGGAACTTTATAGCGGAAAGAAACTTTTCATATACCGGGCATTCACAAAATATTCAGGAGAAATTGTTTCCAGATCATATACCGGCATCCATTCCGTGGACAGATATGATGTGAACAGATTCAACGTCATGATGATGGAGGACCTTGAGCATCTTTCCATTATCGATTTTTTATCAGAAAGGAAATGTGACTTCATACTGGTTGATGGTTCATTGACGGGAAGAATAAATCATCCAACCAGATCCTTGAGGGCAGAAGGCATGGAAAACTTTCCGAACATTTATCATGAGCATATGAAACAGATGCTCAGTCTTTCCATTCGTAATAGAATACCCCTTGTATTTGTAGCAAAAAGCTCCGAGTCTACCCTGTTCACAAGATACCTGCTGGAACAGCTTGGCCATTCTGAAATGGTAGTCAACGTTACTGATCATCTCCTCATCAGGTCACTTGCAACTTTTCCGGGCTATTCATCTCCTGTGAGGGGACAGTATGTTACATCGGATGAGGAGCCTGTAAGTATTGAGACACTTCACATCCTTCCACATATGAGTGATACGCCCATGAAGGTGGATATTTTTGGTGATGGAAATGAATACACAAGAAGTGAGATTTTAAATGCTCTTGTATGGGGATATTCCGGTTTGAAGGTGCACAACATATGGCTTTCCGATGTGGATTATTCTGTCAAGTTCAGGAAAAGTGAAATGGCATCAACTTATCTGAAGGAATTTGAAAAGATCTCGGGACAGCCATTCTATGAGACGAGGGGAGAGAGACGTGAAAGACTCAGGATCTGAAATAGGCTACATTGTGGGAGAGAACACATCCGATTATCTCACATTTGTTGCACCATCTGACATTCCACTTAAGAAATGGGATTTCGTCTCCGTTTTTATTGAAGAAAAGGAATTCCTCGGCAGAATAGAAAAGGTGCTATCAAGGTCAGAACTTCTCAACGAGGATCTTGGATATGAGAGCACAAGAAAGTATGTGTCCAGGGGAATGTTTGATGAACTGCTTCTCTGTCGTGCCAGACTCCTGGGATCGCTTGTCAACAACGAGATTGTCACTCCAAGGAATATAATAAAACCAGGTACTGTTGTTTACAGGACATCAGAAACATCTCTTAAGGAATTTTTTGGTTTTCCTGAGGATAGGGCTCTTCTCATCGGAAACCTGATTGATCATGATGATGTTCCTGTATCTATTGATGTAAGCGGACTGAGAAGGCATCTGGCCATTCTGGCGCAAACAGGAGCTGGAAAAAGCAACGTTGCAGCTGTGATCATGGAGGAGTTGCTTGAGAAGGGGGCATCAATTATAGTTCTTGATCCCCATGCTGACTACGTTCTCATGAGGAAAAAAAGCAACGGGAGTTTTATGCCGGGCTCCATCAGGATATTCAGGACTCCACTGAGCACAGGCCGATACGATAAAGAGAATAAAGGATTCGTTGATCATTTCACCATTAACTTTGCAGACCTTGATCTTGACTCCCTATGCGACATAATGGACATAAGGGAGGAGTGGACAAACCTGAGGAAAATTGTGGAGGGGATAATGAAAATACCCGGAGCGATGCGGGACCTTGCGTCTTTCATGAAAGCAACAGAGCAGATACCACAGGATGAAAGATCAAGGATATCAGGAAGACTTGCCTTTCTTAATAAAATCAGGGAGATATTCTCATCCACTTCCACCACCACTGATGAGTATTATTCCCCTGGTCAGCTCTCCATACTCGATCTTTCCGGCATGGATCAGTTCCTTTCAAACTATTTTTCATACAGGGTTTTGCAGGATATCTTCGAGAAAAAAAGGCAGGGATATGCTGGCGCACCATTATTCATATTTGTTGAGGAGGCTCACAATTTCGTTCCCCCTGGAAGCAAGTGGCATATATCATCTCTCATCAGAAAAATAGCATCTGAAGGAAGGAAATTTGGCATGTTTCTCATTGTTATAACACAGAGGCCCGGGAAAATTGATCAGGATGTACTGAGTCAGTGCAATTCTGAGATCATCATGAAAATAACAAATCCCCTGGATCAGAAGGCGGTCCTTGAAGCGGGGGAAAGCATAAGTGAGACCGTGATCCATGATCTTCCATCACTGAATGTGGGAGAAGCCATTCTGACCGGCGAATTTGTTAAATTTCCAATGGGGGTGAAGGTTAGAAGAAGAAGTACTCTTGAAGGGGGAGGTGACATTGATATCGTTTCTGCGCTCAGGGAGTCAAGGGAACTCAGGGATAAGAGGTTTGACACATCCGCTAACATGAAGCATGTGAGGAATCTCATGGGTGATGACAGTGGTTAGGTTCATGCATGTTTCCGACACACATCTTGGAGCCAAGGAATACTCCATGGATGTGAGAGAACTGGATGTGTATGAAGCTTTCAGCGAAACTCTTGATATTGCCATTGATGAAAGGGTTGATTTCATAGCACATTCCGGTGATCTCTTTGATGTCTGGTCTCCAAGCAACAGATCCCTTACAGAATTCAAGAACTTTGCAAGAAAGATAAATGAGAAAAACATACCATTTTTCGTTATCCTAGGTGATCACGACAGGCCAAAGAGGGTTGATTACCCTGCAGCAAAAATCTTTGATTTTCTTGGTGTGCATCTTCTTGGAACAGAAGAATTTCAGCACCTTTCGCGATCATACGGTGGTGAGGAGATCATGATCGGCGGGATATCAAACATCAAAGGCCTCAGAAGGGAAAATCTTCCTGTGGAGTACAAAAAGGCTGATCTTGAAGCGTCAAACCACAAGAACTCAATCCTGCTCTCCCATCAGGCGGTATTTCCATACTTTTACCCTCAGGAAGCCTGCGAAATCGATAAGTCACAGCTGCCGTCCAGTTTCTCCTATCTTGCATTCGGTCATGTGCATGACAGTTTCCTGACTCGTGAAGGGAGAACCTTCGCATATGCAGGTTCAACTGAGATAGCAAGTTCCAGTGAGATCAGAAATTACCTGAGGGAAGGTAAGGGTGTGAACATTGTCGATGTTACGAGGGGTGAAGTGGATATCAAGAGAATCAGATTAAAATCCACAAGGCCTCAGTTCAATATTCAGGATGCAACACCTGATGACTACCTTGAAAAGATAGACCTCCTGAGGCATGTGGAAAGAACAAATGAAAAGAAGCCTCTAGTATCCATCACAATAACTGGTGAATGCAATCCTTCCGATATAATATCAAACCTCAGGAAAATTGACGATTTCCATATTCGTTTCCCGCCATCTATACGGACAGGGACAGAAGCGTCAAAGGAGGAGGTGAAGAACAGGATGGAAAACAGCATTATCCAGTATCTTGAAAGGTACTTCGGTGATCATGGCATGGCAGAGCTGGCAGATTCAGTGATGAAAACAATAAGATCTGAGGAACAGGGAGCCGCGTTCAGCCTGATCCTGAAAAAACTTGGCATAGAATTTCTGGAGGAAAACAATGATCATAGATTACCTTGAACTGAAAAATTTCCTGTCTCACAGTGATTCGAGGATTGAATTCTCGCCGGGAATAAACGTTATTGTGGGGCCAAACGGTGCCGGGAAATCAAGTCTAATGGACGGGATAAGGTTCGCTCTCCATGGC
Organism: Thermoplasmatota archaeon; assembly: GCA_023379435.1. Lineage (GTDB taxonomy): Archaea > Thermoplasmatota > Thermoplasmata > Thermoplasmatales > Thermoplasmataceae > WAQW01. The sequence goes on from JAMCUH010000056.1 coordinate 12,709, forward strand.
ATAACGGATCGCGGTGATCTTTCTGATCTTGTCATGCATGGGAAGAACGATCTCAGTGCAAGGCTCGGATTCAGACTCAATGATAGAACGTACGAAATATTCCGATCTGTGACCGTTATGAAGGGCGGAAATACAAAAAGTGAGGCTGAAATCAGGACAAACGGAATGACTGAAGCCACAGGAACAAAATCGGTGAACTCATTCGTTCAGAAGATCATGGGGATAAACAGCGACACGTTTTACAGTTCAATCTTTGTGAGGCAGGGCGAGATCGATCAGCTCGTATCCCAGAGGCCTGCTGACAGAAAAAAGTTATTCAGCAGCATAATAGGCATTGATGAGCTTGAGCGTATTAGTTTTCTCATAAAGGAAATGCACAGTGCCATAAAGGGCAGCCAGGAAAAGTACTTCGTTGATCCTGAAACACTGGAATCTAAGATCACTGAATACTCTTCCATGGAAGAGGAGAAGAATGAAAAAACTGAATCAATAAAAATCTACGTGAAGAGAAGGGATGAACTTTCCCTGCAGTTAAAAAACGCCCAGAAGGAAAAGGACGATCTGAATCAAAAGTTCTTCGAATACAAGAGCAGCAGGAATTCGCTGGATCAGAAAAAGAAAGAATCTGATGCTTTAAAGGAAGAAATTGAAAAACTTCAGAGACAGGAGGGATCATTTTTTGAAATAAGGGAAAGATATGAAAGACTGGCACAGGATCCTTTATATACCAACAGGGATGTTATAAGGCAGATCTCAATGGATCTGAAGATTCTGGAAGAAAAAAAAGAATCGATGAAGAATCTTGCGAAAAGAGCTCACAAGGCAAAGGAGCTCAAAGAGGAAGTTGAACAGTTGCTTCCTTTTCATAAGGAATTTGTTGCCTTGACTGAGGAAAAGGTAAGGCTTGAGGAATACCTGGCAGCGAGGAAAAAATTTTCAGAAGATTACAGGGCCCAGCTCAGGACACTTGAAAGGGAAATGAGTATCCTGGAGAAAATAAAAACCGAAAGAGAAAATCTTCAAAGATCTCTTCCTTCAGACATCGTAAGCATTGAAGTTACCAAGTTACAGAATATCACTGATGAACTTAATGGGGAAATACAGGAAATGAAGAGAGAGATAGGAGTGAACCAGGGTGCTATTCCGGCCCTTGAATCAAGGCTGAAAGAAATAGTGGAAAAGGAAACAATGCTGAAAGGCAGGAATTCCTGCCCAATATGTGGCACACCCCTAACACCTGAACATCTTTCAGAAGTCCTTCATGACTATGATTTGGAGATATCAAAATATGAGAATGAAAAGAAAAGGTGCATAGGCCGGGCTTCAGAACTTCAGATGAAAATGAAGGTTGTTTCAGAAAAACTGAGCATACTGAATTCACAGAACGTGAAACGATACTTCAAACTTGCATCGGAAATACTGGAAAAAGAGCCGCTTATTCAGGAACTTCGTAACACTGTTGAGAAACAGCGTTTCCTTTACGATGAATATGAGAAGTATGAAAAGTTACATCAGGATCTTCAGGGAAAAATCCAATCCCTTGGTGAAAAGGACGATGAATACAGATCGAGGAAATTCATGTACGAGGAATACGAGAAGCAGGATCTTGAAAATGAACTGAAAAAAATGGATTCCACCATTGAGGAACTGGAAAGCGCATGCAGGAAATCTATGGATGAGCTGAAAATGGATGAGAAGACCATAAAAGATGCCCCTGCAAGAATTGCTGAGATTTTGAAGAATCTGAAGGAGCTTGAGCCAAGGATGGAAAAAATTGCGGAAGTTGAAAAGGATATAAGTACTGTCAGGGCGAAAATAGCCATGTTGGATTCTGAAGTTGAATCATTGAAGAATAAGGTTGAGGCCCTCAAGGACATACCTGATAAAATAGACGCTTTTCAGAAAGAACTGGAAGAACTCCAGGAACGGGAAAGGGAGAATTCGTCAGAACTTCAGAAAGCAGAACTTATGGTTGAAACCGTCCAGAATAGCATGGTTAAGCTGCGATCAGAGATAGATCTTTTGAATGAAAGGCAGGATAGACATAAGAAAATAGAAAATGCGCTGAAAAAACTCTGGAACATCAAGAGATCCTTTGACAAGGACGGAATACAGAGTTATATAAGGAGAGAATCCTCGGAGGCCATAACAGAAAAAACAAGGAGACTTGCATCTGAATTTGGTCTTGACATTGACGATGTTAGAATAAGCGAAGATTTTGATGTCGATGTCTCAGTTGAAGGGAATGTAAGGAGCCTTTCTTCCCTGAGCGGAGGGGAGAAAACCGCTCTCGCAATAGCTCTCAGGCTGGCTGTGGCCGATTACATACTCAGCAGGATAAGTCTCTTTGTCCTCGACGAACCTACAACCTTTCTGGATGAAGACAGGAGAGGGCAGTTGAAAAACATTCTGCAGAATTCCCTGAGAGATATCTCCATAGTACCTCAACTCATCGTAATCACACACCATCAGGAACTTACAAAGGCAGCGGACACAATTTTCTCCATAAGGAAGAGCCATGGGGTATCTATCATTGAGGCTTCGTGATCAGGCAATACATATTCCAAGGGCTCGCAGCTTTTGCCCTGGTTCCGTATGATACAGAAATGAAATAATCAGTTAATTTGCCACCACTCTGGGTGTCGCTCCTATGATGAACATGGAGACATAACCTGTTGGGTCATGGAAAGAACTCCCGCCTATACTGTACCCTTAATCATAACAGAAATAACATGGAAACCATAGAAACTTAATTCAACTCCAAACTGAAGGTAAATGCAAAACTAATAATACGTAAACGTTATGAAAAGCGACCTTAAGAGTGATCCCACTTGGAATCAAAAATAAGCATAATCATACCGACAATGAACGAGGAGAAAACAATTGCCTCTGTAATTAACGGTCTCACTGCTCTTGGAAACAGGGAAGTGATTGTTGTTGATACTGATTCCAGGGATAAGACAAGGGAAATAAGCAAATCTCTTGGTGCGACTGTTGTAGAAGAGCCCAGAAGGGGTTATGGGAGAGCCTATAAAACCGGTCTTGAAAAGGTATCTGGGGATATCATAGTATGCCTTGATGGTGACGGGACCTACCCAACTGATATCATACAGCCATTCATTGATATCTTGCAGAAAGAAAATCTCGATTTCATTTCATGCGATAGGATGACTCTCAGGAACGAGCATAATTACACAACTCTACATTTTATAGGAAACAGTGTTCTGAACATAACTCTCAGGGTGTTGTTTCACTTAACTGTTAGGGATTCCCAGAGCGGGATGTGGATATTTCGTTCCACTCTAATAGATAAAATGAAGATCATAAGTGACGGCATGGCCTTTTCAGAAGAGATAAAAATAGAAGCTGCGAAGCATGGGACATTCATAGAGATACCCATCCGTTATGGGATAAGAATAACAAAACCAAAGCTTAATACTTGGAGAGACGGTATTTCCAATCTTCTGCACCTGTTCAAGAAAAGGATCAATTCCTAGTTATATTGCATTGTTATCATGTCAGACAAAATGGAAACATTTATATTTTAGTAATTGATGAATAATTATGCCCGCTTTACTAAAGAAGAAAGACAATCAGAAGTATTCCCAAAAACCAAGGGAACCAAGAAGATTCATTGATCTTTATAATGTTAAGATCAGCAGTGACATTTCATTAAGAAGCAGTGTGAAGGTTGCTGAGATATACAGATATGAGGACCTTCTGCCGATTTCTGATCTTGTTCTTGAGGGAAATATCGTAATTATGGATCTCAACAGAGTCAGCAACGACGAAGCCCTTATGAAAAGAATAACGGATGAGATTGTCGCCATAAGCAAGGATCATGGTGGTGATGCAGCTGCACTGAGCAGGGAAATGATCATAATAACTCCAAGGGGAGTAGCAGTGGACAGGAGAAAGATAAGGGGCGCTTATCTTTCCGCTGTTTGATCCTGTCAATCTGTATTCCGCATAACTTTTATTATTAAGGCTGATCCTGCAACAACAAGCAGGAGGGCAATGACAAAATCCACACCATAACCATAAATCTCCGCGATTACACCAGATGAAACTCCTCCAATTATCTGCCCCAAACCGTTAAGGGAGTTGTAGTATCCAATGGCTTTTCCCTTGGTATGTTCCTCAGCAATCCTGGATATATATGAAACCTCACTTATGCCGATGAATCCCCACAGACCACCCATGACGCCGTAAAACGCAAGAGCAAAGTAAAGGAAATTCAGGTGAATGAACATTATGAAAGGTACAACAGACATTGCAGAGAAGAGACCTACCCTTGTGGAAAGAGCACCGGCAAGTACTCTTTTGATCCCAAACTTCTGAACGACCCTGCCGGTGAATCTGTATGCTATGGTGCCAAAGAAGGAGTTCAGAAGGTACATCACAAAAACAGTGAATGATGTCCCGTGCAGCTTCTCTATTATATATACTGGGAATGGGACGAAATAGAGCTGAAATGCAGTCATGAGGAGGCAGGTGCAGAAAAGATATGCCCACATGTCTGTTTTCAGTTTTCCAGCTCCCTTTCCTATTCCCACGAAGTGTATGATCGTTGAGGGAAAGAACCTGATCCTCTCCACTATCCTCACAGAATGTATTCTTTCAAGGTTCTTCCTGCTCAGCACCTTTCCCGGCTCTGGAACAAAGAGAAATGTGAACAGCGCAGCTATTAGGTAGACGAAAGAGGCAAGCTCATACAGGAACACAAGAAATTTACCGCTGCTTCCCACGAACTCCAGGAGAATGGTGCCAACAAAAAGACCTATGAGTGTGCCAAGGGATGCAATGAGATTGAATCTGCTCATAACACCGGGCCATTTGCTTTTCTCCACGTTTTCCATTATAATTAATGTTGAAACCGGAACACTTGCCATGGCAAGTATCTGGAAGGTTATCTGTATGAAGAGGTATACAGTGAGATTAACTGCAAGCGATATTGGTATAAGGGCTGCGAATGAACCAACGAAGCCAATCAGTATGAATATCTTTCTCTTTTTAATGGAGTCTGAAACATTTCCCCATGCTATTAGTGCCGGAATTGACGCAAGTGATACTATGGATGTGGTAATTCCAACATAGAAGACGCTGAGTCCAAGATATACCACGACAAAGAGTGGAATAAGGGGGGAAATAATACCACCGGCCAGATTGGAAAATAAGTAACCGATAAACCATCGGTTCTTTTCACCTTCAGTTACACCACCTTCCAATATATCCCCTCACCAAACCGGTTTCATGGGTACCGTCAGACAGCTAAAAAACTTGTGTAGAAACAGATATCACTCATTGAGGCCCGACTTTGAAATATGAGCTGAACCTAATCTGCCCATGTCTTCAGAATGCATGGGCGGAATGCTTCCACTTATTTATTCTAACATAACAAACGAAAAGGGTAACGTTATTTTGTATAACGCTGACAGATGGGATTTTCATCAGGTACGGGTAATGGCATCAGGTAAAGTAGACGCATAACGGTGAAGAAGATCTTCAGACGTGATAAAATACTGGTGATTCATGATTGTCTATTCATTACATATCATATGCACTCAGGTTGTTTCTATTTTCTTTGATTTATTGATTCCAAAGAAGATAAATATGAAGAATGCAAACAACATAAGGACAAGGAAAGTCACAGCAACCAGGAGAGTGGAGTGGGTCGATATTACGGATCCGATTATTGATCCAGCTGCCACAGAACCAATGAGCTGCCCGCCATGCTGGAACATGTTAAATGTTGCAAAGTTCGCGCCATAATTTTCCTTTGAAGAATTGCGTGAAACCATTACAGGAAAAGCGATCTCGTAGATAGAATACCCAGTGAAGAATACAGCTCCTGTGAAAACAATGTCTGAAAACCCCATTATATTGTATGAGAGAATGAAAACGAGAGGGACACTTACCGTCATGATTATCAGACAAAAAATTGCAAGCATCTGTGAATGCCCCCTGTCAGCGTAACCGGAAAGTGCCACCGCTATTATTCCCCCGACCAGAACCGGATAGAAAATCATAAGAATATAATTTGACGAGGGTATGAAGTCCTGGTGATACAAAGGCAGAAAATAGAAGAAACTCATCATAAGCATGGATACAATGAGACCCGTTGTTCCCAGGATCAAGCTTTTACCGGTGATGCCAATCCCGGATCGCTGCAGTTTCATTCTTATTTCTTTCAAACGTGAGATCCCGATGATTACGGTCAAACCGAGAACGGCAGATATTAAAAAGATATATCTGGTTCCAATATAGACCGATATTGCCGGACCTATTACAACACCAAGTAGAAATGAAAGACCCACAGGTATTCCGAGAATTGCCATGGCCTGGTTCCTCTTCTCATCTGGCACAGATGCCTGCACCATTGCAGTTCCAACGGATGATATTGCTCCGGCCCCTGATATGAGCCTCCCCACCAACAGCATCGTTATGTCTGTGGTGAAAAAACATATAATGTTCCCTACAACGAAGAAAGACATACCTATTAAGAGCGTTCTCTTTCGTCCCAGATGATCTGAAAGGATTCCGAATGGGATCTGGAACACTGCCATGCTGAGACCGTATGCACCGAACGAAAGGCCAACAAGAAACCCTGAGGATGTGAACTGGAAACCGAATGTTGTGAAGACAGGAAGCAGCATGAATATTCCGAAAAGTCTGAGGCTCTCTGCGATGGAAATTGTCAGAACGGTGTTCCTTGAATCCCTTGAGAATCCCCTGAGCATGAAAGGGAAAATTCTCAGGTCAGATAAATTATTTGTCAATACCTGTAAAGGAAATTCCATTATTTTTCTGCTTTTCAGAACAATATATGTGAAGTTAGGGAAAGAATATATTAGAAGAGTTCGATGTCCCTAGGAATGGTGAACAAATGAGAAAGGCAAGAAAGATAATGTTGCCGGGGGACCCTCTGCCTGAGGGATCTCTCAAACCCAGGTCAGGATATTACAAGACAGAAGAAGGATACAGGTCAAGCTATTTTGGTGTCCTCCAGGAAGGAGAAGAGACCATGGACGTTGTTCCGTTCTCTGGACCATACATACCAAGGAGGGGTGACAAGATCATCGGGAAGGTCATTGAGATAGAACCATCCATGTGGGTTCTTGATATAAACTCCCCATACACCACGCTTCTCCATGTCAATGATGTACCATGGAGAGCCAGCTCCGGAGATCTCAAGAGGGTTCTCAATGTTGGAGAATATGTGTACGCAAAGGTAATGTCTGTAAACGAGATCAAGGAAAGCTGGATAACACTTAAGGACGCGGGTCTCAGAAAACTGGAAGGTGGAGAGATTGTTTCTGTTCCAGCCTCAAAGGTTCCAAGGATCATAGGAAGAGAAGGATCCATGGTGAAGATGGTTAGGGATTCAACCTTCACAAAGATCATAGTGGGTCTGAATGGGCTTATATGGCTAGACGGAATTCCGGAAAACGTGATAGTTGCAATGGAAGCACTGAGAATAATAGAAGAAGAGGCTCATCTTGAGGGCCTCACAGACAGGATTTCAAAATATCTTGAAAGCAGGAAAGGTGATATAGTTGGGAACAGCCAGTGATATTAAGCTTATTGGGGATGATGGTCTCAGATTGGATGGAAGAGGACTTGATGAGCTGAGACCCATAAAGATGGAGATAAATGTTCTGAACAGGGCAGACGGTTCATCCTACATAGAATGGGGAGGCAACAAGATAATGGTTGCCGTATATGGTCCCAGGGAAGCATATCCAAAGCACAACCAGGATATTAACAAAGCATTCGTGAGAGCGCGTTACAACATGGCCGCATTCTCCGTGGATGAGAGAAAAAGACCCGGCCCGGACAGACGTTCACAGGAGATATCGAAGGTTCTATCGGAAGCGCTGGAATCCGCCATCATGACTGAATTGTTTCCAAGGACGCAGATCGATGTTTTCATAGAGGTTCTTCAGGCGGACGCGGGCACAAGGATTGCAGGTCTCACTGCGTCATCAATAGCAGTTGCTGCAGCTGGAATCCCCATGAGGGATCTTGTTGTGGGGTGCACAGCAGGAAAGGCTGGCGGAAAGGTTGTTCTTGATCTGTCCAAGGATGAGGATAACTTTGGAGAGGCTGATCTTCCCATTGCTGTTCTTGCAAGATCAAAGAAGATCGTTCTCATGCAGATGGATGGCGACATGACCCTGGAGGAAATAGATCAGGCTCACTCCATGATATTCAGTGCAACGGACAGGATATACCAGATACAGAGAGAGGCTTTGGAATCCAAGTATACTGTTGACGCTTCGCAGTGGGGTGAGTGAATGCCAAGGGATGAGGTCGGAATACTCTCGGAAATCAAGAAGAATTACATCATCAGGAAACTTGAAGAAGGAAAGAGAGGCGACGGCAGATCGGTTGATTCGTTCAGGGAGCCCATAATTCAGACAAACTATGTTCCACGGGCAGCCGGATCTGCCATGGTTTCACTAGGAAAGACAAGGGTTCTTGCCGGGATTAAGATTGAACTGGGAGAACCGTTTCCGGATACTCCCAACCAGGGGGTTCTCACAACAAACGTGGAGATGCTTCCAATGGCTTTTCCAACGTTCGAGGCGGGTCCACCAAGCGAGATAAGCATTGAGCTTGCACGGGTTGTTGACAGGGGTATCAGGGAGGGAAAGACAATGGACCTCCAGAAGCTTGTCGTGGAACCGGGCAAGAAGGTATGGATCGTTTTCATTGATATTGATGTACTTGATTATGATGGAAACCTGATAGATGCATGCACCCTTGCCGCTGTTTCAGCTTTGAGAACATCAGTTGTCCCAGGATCAACTGCAGAATTGAAGGACTTCGCTCTTCCTGTTGATAATATCCCGGTATCCGTGACCATGGTGAAGATCGGTGACAAGATGGTCGTTGACCCCAACCTTGAGGAGGAGCAGATATCATCCGGCAGGATCACTGTAACAACGACACAGGATGGCCATGTGAGGGCCATGCAGAAGGGAAACATAGGCTACTTCACATGGGACGAGATCAGTAGCGCCATAACGACATCCCAGAGATTGGGAAAAGAGATAAGGGAGAAATACCTTAAGGTCTGACTATGTCAAGAAGAACTGTTAAGGTTGGAGCTTCCGGAAGATTCGGTCCCAGATACGGTGTGAAGCTTAGGAAAGCCTGGAACGAAATATCAAGGCAGAAGACCAGCTTCTACGTGTGTCAGGTCTGCCATCAGAGAAAGGTAAGGAGGATATCCTCCGGCATTTGGGAATGCAGGCACTGCCACAACAAGTTTGCTGGAGGAAGTTACACGCCGGAATACACCGGTACGGTACTGGAGGGTGCGAGAGATGGCGTATAGATGCATAAGGTGCAAGAGACCTCTTGAGAAATCTGTGGGGACCGCAGAGGTTGAGTGCGAGTGCGGTTCCAGGGTCTTCGTCAAGGAAAGACCAAATATTGAAAAGGAAATAATTTCCAACTGAAAATATGGAAGATGTTTCAGGCTGGAATCCTCGCAACCTTTGTGATCACTGCCTCGGGAGGATATTCGCCAGAGTTTCCACAGGTCTGACAAACCAGCAGAGGGGCCAGATTGCAAGGGCAGTATTATCCAGTTTTTCTGAAGGCGGAAGAGCAGACGGAAAATGCATACTATGCAGGGATCTTTTTGATGATATGGAAAGATATGCTGAAGCATGTTTCCAGAGGATGAATGGATACCAGTTCTCAACCTTCCTTGTGGGTTCAACCGTCCATTCGAATATTCTGGAGAATGAGAAGGTTCTCCAGGAGAGATATGGTGACCGCGGAGAGAGCTTAAAGAAAGAGTTTGACAGGGAACTGGGTAAAATTCTATCTTCCATGACCGGAAAGGAATTCAGCAATGATCCTGATCTGTATATTCATGTCGATCTGAGATATGACTCCATCTCCATAAAGGCAAGAAGCATATACATCTACGGCACATACCGGAAGCTGGTGAGGGGTATTCCTCAGACAAGGTGGATCCATGGGTCTGGAGAAACTGTGGAATCCATAATAGGTGAGCCATTGAAGGTAATCAGCGATTCCATAGATTACAGATTGCACGGTGCAGGAAGGGAAGACGTTGATGTGAGAATGCTTGGCAACGGCAGGGAGTTCGTTATTGAAGGTGTGGAACCAAAGGTTAGGAATTTTGATCTCTCCACATTGAGAAGGGAAATCAACGAATCGGGAAAAGTTTTTGTCACGAATCTTTCATTCACAGGAAAGGATACCGTGGAGAGAATAAAGAAGGAAAGATACAGCAAGATTTATGATATAACTGCAGAGGGTTCAGTCAGGATCGATTCTGAAAAGATCAGATCCATTCTTTCTGCAATGGATAAAAAAGTTATTTATCAGAGAACTCCATTAAGGGTGTCCAGAACGAGATCTGATCTCGTCAGGGAGAGAATGGTCTCATCACCTGAAATCCTTTGGGTTAGAGGGCAACGGTTCAGGTTCAGGATAACGGCCGAAGCAGGTCTTTATCTGAAGGAGTTCGTATCAGGCGACAATGGCAGAACAGAGCCGAGCGTATCCTCCCTGTACGGCGACAGGTTTCATGTGATCAGAATGGACGTGGCAAGAATACTGAGGTGAGAAAGAATGGCAAAGATGTCCCATGGACCCAGATCGGGTTCCAGGATGAAGATGAGGAAGAGAGTTAAGGACCGTGGTTTTCCAAAAGTTAACGATATGGTGAAGGAGTTTGAAATAGGTGATTATGCGGCCATTGATATAAATCCCTCAGTGCATGATGGAATGCCTTTCCACAACTTCCAGGGGTATACAGGTATCGTGGAAAGAAGGCAGGGAAGCTGCTACGTGATAGCCATCAAGGTGGGATCAGTTAATAAAAAGATCATTGCATCTCCAGTACACCTTAAGAAGATTTCAATAGCAAGTAATTAATTAACTATATTGATTTTAAATGAACAAGAAGCCTATAACCATTGCCGAGTCGCTGGAAATCCTGTCCGGACAGGAACTTCCCACGGAAAGGCAGAAGGAAACCCTGGTATACATAGAGAAGTTCCACTCCATCAATGCCAAGGATGCAAAGAAGGCTTTAAAGGAAATTTCAAAGATTGCAGATGTGCCGGAAGAGATGGTTGTAAAGATCGTTGACATTCTCCCGAGAACGAAGGAGGAACTCATTTCCATTGCGGGTACATATAACGCCAGCATAAGTGAGGATCAATTAACGCAGATACTTGATTACATAGCCGGGCTCGTGGACTGAGGGGTCGATGAGCCATGGAGGAGTACGCAATAGTTCTTGATTACCTTCCACAGGGGAGGCCGGACGACAAGAGTTATCACAAAACCCCCCTACTGATCGCCATTGGTGACGAGGAATTCAAACTGCTGGAACTGATTCCCAAGCAGAATGCGGTTATAACCATAGGTGAACGACTTTACATAGGAAAGAACATGGAAATGCGTTCCAAGATTATATCCGTGAAGAGGAGAATATCCTATAAGGACCTTACCAACACTGCAATGTCCGAACTCCCTTACGTGCTGGAAAACATAGTGAACGGCAGGGAGAACTTTTACGTTGATTTCTTCAACAGGGCTGAGTCCATAAATACAAGGATGCACTCTCTTGAGCTTCTTCCCGGCCTCGGCAACAAGACCATGTGGAATATAATAGAGGAAAGGAAGAAAAGGAAGTTTGAGTCATTCAAAGATCTCACCGACAGGATAAAGACTCTCCATAATCCGCAGAAAATGATCGCCCAGAGGATCATTCAGGAGCTTCAGGAAAGGCATGAAAAGTACAAACTTTTCGTCGCCAAGTAGATCTTTACCGGTCCCGAGAAGGTACGGGCAGGTTTATCTCTCCAACAGAGACATAGCAAGAATGGAAGCCAGACTCATCGATCCTTCCGTTCACAAAACTGTGCTGGAGATCGGTCCGGGCCACGGTGAGCTGACGTATTATCTTCTGAAAAGCGGTTTACTTGTGACCTGCGTGGAGTCCGATCACAGAAACGTTGATTCCCTGGAGCTGAAATTCCGCAGTTATATTGAATCAGGATCGCTAAATGTGAAGAAAGGCAGCATACTGGATATCCATGAAGGAAGTTATGATGCAATCATCGGAAATATCCCATACCACATAACATCTGAAATAGTATTCCATCTTTCAAAGTTCACTTTCAGGATCGCGATCCTAATGGTGCAGAAGGAGGTGGCAGCCAGGATGATTGCCAAACCGGGCTCAAAGGAATATTCACGGTTATCGGTTAACTGCCAGCTAAAGTATAAATGCTCCATTATCAGATATGTTAGCAGAAGGAATTTTTCACCAGTTCCGGATGTGGATTCTGCCATTGTGATGCTGAATCCGTTGATGCCGGAAATGGATAAGCCTCACAATCTTGAACATGTAATAAACAGGGCATTCTCTATGAGAAGAAAGAAAATATCCACAATTTTTGGAAAGGATCTCCCTGAGTACGGAGATAAGAGACCTCAGGATCTCTCTCCTGGGGACTTTTTAGAGCTCTCAAGATTACTTCTGGCCTGAGTCAGGCGATGATGGCGAAAGCATGCCTGTCTTGTTTGCAGCGGATCCAAGACCCAGGATCTGGAACGGGTTTGTTACACCGGCAGGCATGACATTCATGGGTATCATGATGAGAGTGCCCTTTCCTTCAAGACCTATTTCATAGAGGATATTCATCCATCTCAGCTGGAAAGCTATTGGATCGCTTGTATACTGCGCAGCTGCCTCCACCATTTTCTGTGCGGCCTCAACTTCCGCAAGTGCAAGTGTGACCCTTGATCTTCTCTCCCTTTCTGCGGAAGCCTGTCTTGACATGGCCTCCTGAAGTGACTGCGGAACAAGGACATCCCTGATCTCCACGGATGAAACTTTTACTCCCCAGTGCTCAGTCTTCTCATCAATTATTTCCCTTGCTGACTCTCCAAGTTTCTCCCTTTCGGAAAGAACCTCATCGAAATTGTACTTTCCAACAACCTCTCTTATGGTTGTCTGTGCGGAAAGATTCGTTCCAACGCTATAATTTTCAATATTCAGGACAGCTTTCTTAGGATCTATGATCTGAAAATACATAACGGCATCCAGATTCACTGGAACATTGTCCTTGGTGAATGATGCTTCTGTTTTGAAAGCTATGGCCTGTATCCTTGTGGATATCTTCTGGATCTTGCTTATGAGCGGATAAACGAAAATAATACCTGGACCCCTTATACCGCCAAATCTTCCCAGTGTCAGAACGATAGCCCTCTCCCACTCCTTCATTATGTGTAGACCGGAAAGGAATATAATAATCACAACTAGTAACACAAATATCAAAATACCTAGATCTACCGCATTCATTATTCAATCATTCAAAATCAATATTTATTACTTTCTATTTTTAATTTTATCAGCAGAAAAAATTCATTTCGTGTGTCCGAAAAAGCTTCAATTTATCATTTCATGGCATAGGGAAATCTCCGAAAAAATTTATACGCACTGCGCTTTGACCACAAATGGATCAGACCCTCATTGTGCTGATCATTTTCATCATAACTACGGCAATTCTCATATCAAACAGGATCAGGTATGACATAGTGGGCATCGCAACCGTCCTCGTACTGATAGCCCTTGGCATCGTTACGCCATCATCTGCTCTACTGTCCATAGGGTCCCTTCCGGTAATTGTCCTTGCCACACTGATGATCATAAGCAGATCCATATCGAGTTCGGGGATAATAGACAAGTTCGGTGAACTCCTAACAAGGAGGATAAAGAATGAATATGTCATGCTTGCAGTTCTATTTGCAATAATCGGTCTCGTTTCTGGATTCATGAGCGACGTTGCACTTACTCTCATGATGGTGCCACTTAGCTATTTCATTGCAGATAGAATGAAAAAATCTCCTTCAAAATATCTCATGCCATTTGCCTTTATGGCGGTACTTGGTGGTAGGTATACAGTTGCCAGTACATCATCAAATGTTATCCTCTATGATCTCTGGTACACAAAATACCACACCTACCTTCCATTCTTTCAGTTTGCCATGCCGGGTATCATAATTATGCTTGTAGGTGTACCGCTGGCACTTATCATTTCAAGATTTCTTCCAAACAGAAAGCAGCAGATAACAAATCCGGAAGAATTCAAAACCGGAGAATACCTCACAGAGGTTTCCGTAGAGGCTGAAAGCGAGATTATTGGCAAGACCGTCAATGAATTCGAGAAGGCATACCAGGTCAGGGTTGTTGGGATATACCCGGGAAGGATCAGTCGTGGCACACGTATAATCAGGAAAGACAATGTGCTCATTGTGAGATTAAGGCCTGAAGTTATAACGGTGCTGTCAGGCATTAAGGGGCTGAGAATGGCTCCTGCAGAACCGAATGTGCAGGGAAAAACAATCACTGAAGTATTTGTTACACCTGAATCAAGGGTTGTCAATTCAACACTTAGTGATCTGCATTTTTCAACAAGATACAACGTTGCAGTTCTCGGTATTTCCGCCTACGGAAAGAGGATATTTGGAAGATTGAGGACAATCAGGGTAGAGGTAGGTGACGTTCTCATGCTCGGGGGGGATGACAAGGATATTGCAGAATTTATGTCACAGGAAAACCTTGCGCCTCTCACCAAGAGGGAATTACGCGTTTATGATTGGAGGAGGGGCGTGCTTGGTTTGATATCACTTTCACTCGCGGTATTACTGGCATCTTTTGGCATAAACCTGGCATTTTCCTTTGCCATTGGCCTTTTCATAATGATTCTTACAAGGGCAACAAGTTACAAATTAATGTACAGGTACGTGGAATGGCCCATAGTGATATTCGTAGGAACATATCTTGTATTCGGAAGTGCCATCATTTCATCCGGCCTTTCAGGAATGATCGGTGATCTGATTTTAGGTTCGGGTGTTATATTATTCCTCATGACACTTCTCCTTTCCAATACAATAGGAAATATTGGGTCTGCGGTCATAATGGGTCCCATAGCACTTGCCTTCCCCGATCCACTGAAAGCCATCGTCGTTGTTGCAATGGCTGCCTCCTGTACATTCCTCACACCTTTCAGCAACCAGTCAAATCTTATTGTACAGTCTCCGGGAAATTATAAAACAAAGGATTTCTCCATATTTGGCTTTGCTGTGGTGATCATGGTCTTCATATTTACCATGATATATTATGGTGCGCTTTAGCATCCTTTTTAATATATTGGTGATTATGGGCAATGAAAGGTCTTTCAGCTAAAACCGCCCTCATCAGCGGAGCATCAAGAGGCATCGGGAGACAGACGGCTATCAGATTGTCCGAATACGGCTGTTCTGTAATCTTGCACTATTCCAGAAGCGCGGAAAAAGCTGAAGAGACTGCCAGGATTGCAAAGAAAAATGGTGCTGAGGCTTTCACAATACAGGGGGATCTCAATGATCCTAAAACGCCGGAAAGGATTGCATCAGAGATCTCAAATCTTGGGATTAAACTGAGATTCATTGTCAACAATGCAGGTATGTATGATGGCTCTTCTTTTCATGACACGACGGATGAAAAATGGCTTGAGGCAATGAGGGTTGATCTTATATCTCCGTCGAACATTTTGAGGCTCCTTGCCCCGGAAATAAGAAAAGCAGGTGGAGGAGCAATTGTGAACGTTTCTTCAATTCTGGGCCATAGACCTGATACTTATGGTTATCCATATCAGGCAGCCAAGGCCGCGCTCATTCATATCACCAGAGGCCTTGCGATTGAACTTGCACCTGACATAAGAGTCAATGCAGTTTCCCCTGGATTCATAATGACAGATATGAACCGAGACGGCTGGAATGACAGTGAATTCAAGAGCCAGGTTGAGTCATTAACACCGCTGAAAAGATGGGGTAAGCCGGAGGATATATCGGAAGTGATATGCTTTCTCCTCTCTGACCTTTCATCATTTATTACAGGTCAGAACATTTGTGTGGACGGAGGAAAAAGCCTGTAGGAATTTCCTTATTTTCCAAATAAAACTGAGGAAATTACTAATCATAATATTTTAGGACCTAAAATATAACTACGAACAGCGATAGTCTACTGAATGGCATACAAAACAACAATGACTGGAAGCTTTTTCCGGCCTAAGGATATTGAAGAGGCCCTTATGAAAAGTGAGACCGGTGAGTTAGGCCATGAGTATCATTCGAGGGTTCTTGAAGCGGAGAGGAAGGCCGTTCGAGACCAGCTGCACCCGGATTCCTCAAAGTATGGGCTGAACTGGGTAAGCAATGCTGAGCAGGGCAAGTCAGGTTACACAACGTACATTCCAAATAGATTCGATGGCTTTTCCAGGACTGAGAGGGTTCTTAACCAGTTCTCTCCAGAATTCTTCAATGAACTGGTAGAGGCCAATCCCCATATGGCCAGCTCCCTCATGGAAGCATCTATTCTGAAACTGAACAAAATAGAGAGCCCTTTGATCTACAAGGGGGAGAAACTCGCAAGGGAGGAAGCCAGTGATGCAGCTCTCATAAAGAAAGAGGAGGGGGCAGAAAGAATTTTCATACCTTCTCCCTCACCTGGTGTTATAACGGTCTTCTACCCTCCAGGAAAGGTTTACAAGGATCATCTTGACTATCTTTATTCCTTATCGAAGGAGATTTCGAAGGAATACAGAGCCATTCTTTCTGTCGATGGTGTTGACCTGCAGATAGATGCCCCGGATCTTGCAATGGCAAAAAGCCTAGGGGTAATGTGGGGCATGGACTTCTTCGACGTTCTGGATGACCACGTCAAGGCAATAAACGATGCAATTAAGGGCCTTGATCCCAGGAGGATAAGGGTGCACTATTGTTACGGGAACTATTCATCCTCTCATATGACAGATCCTGAATATGAAAGGGTGCTGGAATCCATTGTCAATCTGAAGGTATCCACCCTGGTGGGGGAAATGGCCAATGCCAGACATGCCGGTGATCCACTTATTCTTGGAAGGTACACAAGGGAGCATGGATGGCCGGGGTCCCTTACCTTTGCGGTTGGTGTGATAGATGTGAAAAGCCCGTTCGTGGAAACCCCGGAAACCGTGGCGCTAAAGCTGAAAAATGTTGCAGATATTGATGAGATTGGACCGGAAAGGGTTATGGGCGGAACGGATTGCGGTTTTCAGACCTTTCTGGGTTTTGAGAATGTACCGTATACAATAGCATTGAAAAAGCTCAAATCCCTTGCAGAGGGAGCCAGATTGGAAGTGTAAATTCCTCTTAAAACCTTTATCGTTTATATCTGTAACGTTACACTCTTGTCATGTATTTTCATAACATTTGGATTTAAAAGTTCGAGGTTTTCATAAATCCTTGCAATGGAATGTTAAATTACCCATTCTCATGTATCATAAGATTCCTGAACTGCTTATATCAATCATGCACACTGGCCGATGTCACTTATAATTTCCCGATCATTTAAATCCCATTGACAGGCATGTATGTTATGTAACATGATAATCGTGATTTTCTTTTTTCCTGTGTACGCAATAGATCCGTTCATATGGTCATGACGAACATGATAAATATATTCAGAATAAATCGTGACCATACATACAAAGCTTATTTAAGTTGATATACAATCTTCCATCGTGGCAAAGAAACTCAGCGCTTCGGTTGCAAGACTCCTCATAGCAATTGCCATAATCTTGCAAATACTGTACATTGTGACCAGCCTTCTTTCACTCATAACCGTTAAGGTTCATTTCAATAGTCCAGGTGAATTTTTATACGGAATACTTTCAAAACTTGCCATTTTCATTGTTATACTTATTTCGCTCTTCTTTCTTCTTATTGATTACAGAATTCTTAAGACGACTGAAAGAAGTCTTTCAAAGGCACGTGACTATTCACTTGTGTTCGGCGCAGTGGAGATTGTCCTTGGCTTGGTGTTTCTGCCGACGCTTGTATCAGGTGTTTTTTTGCTTCTTGCATGGCTTTCCCTTGAACTTTGATATATTGCAAATAATGGTAAAGCTGCTGTGTTTCAATCATTTTAGCAAAAATTATAACAAAAACATTTTAATAGATAATAAATTACACAGAAAAGAGATAAGGTGAATTAGAAAATGATTGTAACCGAGAATGAGAACAGATATCCAGAGGTAAGATTTTCCACTGACTTTGAAATAAGCAAGAATGCACCGTTTAAGACTGTCGATGAGTTTGTTTCGGCCATGGGACATCTTGTTAACCAGGATATGATGGTTCTGAGGGTTACCGAGAGTCTGTGCCCACTTTGTGCTGACGAGGAAAAATTTGACCAGATGAGGATTCCTGCCATCGTTTATGAGCAGGGCGGAGAGGTAAGACTCATAAAAGAATGCCAGGAGCATGGTGTTACAAAGGAAAAGTACTGGGAAGATTACGATATGTACCAGGAGGCTAAGAAATGGGCAGATAAGGGTGTAAGGATCCTTAACCCCAATGTGGCACTCCTTGAGGAGAAGATCATTTGTCCCACGCATTGTGGACTGTGTGTAAAGCACAAATCACACACTGGCCTTGGAAACATTGTTGTCACGAACAGATGTGATCTCTCATGCTGGTACTGTTTCTTCTATGCAAAGGAGAATGAGCCCATATATGAGCCAAGTCAGGATCAGATAAGGATGATGCTCAGGAGAATGAGAAACGAGAAGCCTGTTGGTGCCAATGCTGTCCAGATAACCGGTGGAGAACCCACAATAAGGGACGACATTCTCGATGTTGTTAAGATAGCAAGGGAGGAGGGCTATGAACATGTTCAGCTTAACACAAACAGTGTTAGGGCTGCATTCGATCCCGATTTCCCGAGAAAGGTCAGGGAGGCTGGTTCAAATGTCATATACACAAGCTTCGACGGTCCTACACCAAGGTCAAACCCGAAGAACTTCTGGGAGATTCCGGCTGCACTTGAGAATTACAAGAAGGCTCCTCTTGGTGTCGTTCTTGTTCCTACCGTTATTGGAGGAATAAATGATCAGTACCTTGGCGACATTATAAGATTTGGTCTCTCCAATATTGACGTTGTAAGGGCAGTTAATTTCCAGCCAGTGAGCCTGGTTGGGAGGATGCCTGACAGGATGAGAGAAAGGCAGAGGGTTACAATTCCAGGATGCATAAAGAAGATAGAACAGCAGACCGATGGGCTCATAGGAAGGGAGGATTTCTTCACTGTCCCTTCAACAACAAAGGTCTCTAACTTTGTTGAGGCACTTAAGGGAAGGGACACCTACAAACTTTCCATACATTTCGCCTGCGGAATGGGAACCTACATATTCAAGGATGATGAGAAGGTTATTCCCGTCACAAGATTCGTTGACGTTAGGGGCATGTTTGAATATATTGGTGAACTGGGAGACGAGATAAAGGGATCAAGCTTCAAGAGAATGAAGAAGGTTGAATCCGTATCGAAGCTGCTTCTGAAACTCAAGAGATTCGTTGACTATGAGAAGGCACCGAAGGATTTCAAGCTGAAGGACATGGTCTACAATGCATTCACTGAGGGTGACTACCACGGTCTCAAAGCCTTCCACTACAAATCCATGTTCATAGGGTTCATGCACTTCATGGATCCATATACATACGACGTAGACAGAGTGGAGAGATGCGATATTCATTACGCAATGCCTGACGGAAGGGTTGTTCCATTCTGTGCCTTCAACGTTATACCGGAACTCTACAGGGATGCTACACAGAGGAAATATTCCATTCCAGCAAAACTTTACGAAGAGAAAACCGGAAAGATCCTGAAGCGCGAGAAATATTTCAGGGACTACACGATGGAAGAGAAGAAGAGAATAATCAAGTTCTATCAGGACAGCATAGGAAGGCAGCTTAGAGAGGATGAAATAGGCCTTAACCTTGATGAGCCTATACCTGTGATATCTTCCACGAGACCTGAGTGAAAAAATATAATATATAAATTGAATTATAAATTTTTAGAACACACTGCAGATCTTTCCATCAGAGTTTTTGGAAATGATCTCAGTGAAATAATATGCAACAGTGTTTTTGCAACTGCTGATTTAATATATCCTGTTAAGAGGCTGTCAAAGAATGCACGGACAGGGAGAAATTATTCATTCGTCTCCAGGGAAGAGATGCTCGTAAAGATACTTACAGATGTAATAAACGAGTTCGAATTGAATCTGACGCTTTATTTTTGCTGTGATTCTCTAGAAATAAAGGAGAAATCTGCTTTTATTTCCATGTCTGGACATGCGTTTACCCGAATGCCGTCTGTTAGGAATGTCCTAAAGTCTGCCACATACCATGATTTGTCCATGAACGCTGTAAATGGACATGTCGATTTAACATTCGATCTTTGAGATCATGATGGTTTTCATTTTGCCCTTATGTCATAAATTCATGTTATGGAAAGTATAACCTGAACCATTGCAGGGAAGAAGGTATCATCGTATGAAACGTTTCTTTCCTCGAGCTGGAATTCATTCAATGAGACAGTGTTTCCGAATTCTTCCAGAAACCGGGTAATATCTTCAGGGCTGCTATATGCCAAAAGGAAATTCCTATCACCCTTTCTTATTCCTACAGTTTCATAGGCCTCCTTTATCTGATCACTGCCAGAAAGAAGAAGCATAATCAGTGTTCCAGTGTCCTTGAATCTTGTTGACTTCATGATCATCTGCGAGATGTGGTGCAATATCCGGAGATGCTCCTTGGTCTTGAGAGAATCCTTCCTCAGGAAAATGAATATCTCACCAGGTGAGGCTCTGAAACCAAGAATGTCTCTGGACCAGGAAGCATTGCACTCAACAAGATTAAGCGGGTGTTCTTCCATTTATTCCTGTCAAACTTCCGGGCCCCTTGTGCCTGAAAATATCCGCAAGCCTTCCGATGAACTTCTGCTTTTCCGGCGACATGGTAAGGGCGTTGTCCAAAACCTCCATTATGTCGCTCACGGGTATGACCTGGATCTTGTCCTTGTGATTCTGGTCGAGAACAATGTCACCAAAGTTGGAAATTGGAACGATGACTTTTTTCAGTCCTGCATCTATGGCTGCCTCCACCTTTGCCGTTACTCCGCCTACCGGCAGAACTGCTCCCCTGACGGAAAGGGAACCTGTCATGGCAACACTCTGGTCCACTGGGATATCCTCTATGGCGGAAACAACGGCAGTAGCTATGGAGATGCTGGCTGAGTCCCCCTCCACACCTTCGTAAGTACCAACGAACTGTATGTGTATATCCATGTCTGAAATATCCTTGTCACTTATTTTCTTGAATACGGCTGAAACGTTCTGAACCGCTTCCTTTGCTATGTCACCAAGCTTGCCTGTGGCGAAAACCCCGCCATTTCCTTTGTGCTGTGCAGGAGTAACTTCCGCAACTATGGGCATGACAATTCCTGTGTAATCGGCCATTCCAGAATCGGCACCCATGACAGCAAGACCGTTAACAATGCCTATCCTCTCACCCTCTGTGAGAAACGTCTGATATGTTTTCTTTATCTCAATTGCCCTGTCGGCGACCTGCTGTTCCAGAGGCTTGCTTAGATTCTTTGCCTCCAGAACCTCCGCAGATGTGACAATATCCTTCTTATTTGTTATCGCAACGTCCCCCGCTACCCTTATGAGTCCACCAAGCTCTCTTAACCGCAGGGTTAGCTTTCCTCTCCTGCCTGACCTCTTCTGGGCCTCCTTCATGATCTCAACGATCGCGCTCTTATCAAAATGGGGTATCTTCTTATCCTTTGCAACTTCCTGCGCAATGAACTGCACAATCTTTCTCCTGTTCTCCTCAGTATCATCCATGTTGTTATTTACGTATACCTCATAGCCGTATCCCCTTATTCTCGATCTGAGTGCAGGATGTATGCCCTGAACTGCATCAAGGTTTCCTGCTGCAACCAGAATAAAGTCACACGGTACTGGCTCAGTCTGAACCATCGCCCCGGCACTCCTCTCGCTCTGCCCTGATATGGGAAACTTTTTCTCCTGCATGGCCGTGAGAAGAGCCTGCTGACTTTCAGGCCTAAGAAGGTTCATCTCGTCTATGAACAGAACACCTTTGTGTGCCTTATGTATATTGCCGGCTTCAACCCTGTCATGAGCTGGTGTCTCAAGCCCTCCGGACTGGAATGGGTCATGCCTGACATCACCCAGCAAAGCACCACTGTGGGCACCGGTTGAATCAATAAAAGGCGGCTTGTCAGATGGCTCATGGGAAACAAGTATCTTGGGAATAAGCGCCTTTTCGTTCCTGAATGCGGGGTTAAATGCAAGAACCATGTAAAGGATTGCGGCTGCCATAAGCGCAACAAATATCAGGACAATATCCCGTGTTAATATACTGAATATTAAACCTATGATAAAGACAGAAAGTATGAGAAACGTCACACCCCTGGTGCGGTCCTTCTTTTCCCTCTCAGCCTTCATCTGATACTGTCTCAGGAGTTCCTTTGCCTTTCCTGCCGGGAATGTCTTGACCTTGGGGCGGTTGCTATCTTCAGGATTTGGAAAAACTACTATGTCCTCAAGATCTTCCTTTTTCAGAAAATCCGTCATTGACTGAGCAAGCATGGATTTTCCCGTTCCGGGATCACCTATGAGAAGAACGTGCCTCTTCTGAAGGGCGGCTTTTTTAACCACCTGGGCAGCCTCATCCTGTCCAATAACCTGATCGAACAGAATTTTGGGTATGGTAACATCCTTCGTGGAATTGATGTTTAGGCTTTCTACCCAATGATCAATATCCTCCAGTTCTTCCGTCACTTCAATTCACTATGAGATAATTAAATTTGGCAATTAATACTTTGCCTATTCGTGAACATTTTTTCTGCAATAATAGGATCTGCCATGAAACAATAAACGGTCGTTGTGTCATATTTTTATACGGAGTTAGCCATCGGGATATGTGACCTTCTCCATAGGTAACAGGATCAGGCTTAGTGTTCTAGGAAGTTCGCATGGACAGTCCGTGGATGCCGTGCTTGAAGGCCTGCCGCACGGGCTCGAGATAGATCTCGAGAACATGAGGAGATGGCTTGATTATAGAAAGCCGGGACAGAGTGAACTTACCACACAAAGGCAGGAGAGCGATGATTTTCAGATCTTATCCGGAATCTTCAATGGAAGGACCGACGGTTCACCGATCTTAATAAGCATTCCCAACAAAGATACCATATCAAAACACTACGACGATATCAGGCACCTTCCAAGACCGGGTCATGCTGATCTGACCATGTTCTACAAATACGGAGAATCAAGGAACTTCCCCGGGGGTGGCTTTTTCTCAGGGAGGATGACAGCACCCATAGTTGCAGCTGGTGCCATATGCATGCAAATACTTGACTCCATGGGAATGAATGTTGTCTCCTGGCACAGCTCTATTGGACCTGTATCCATAGAGGAAAATGCGCATGATGACGATCCGCATTACTGCTATCGCTTCAAAACAAGGATACCGGACGATGAGAAGGACAGACAGGCAGATTCTCTGATCAGAGAGATGCTGCATACAGGCAACAGCATCGGAGGTGCCATATCCACCAAGGTATCCGGAATGCCTCCAGGTGTTGGAGAACCTTTCTTTGATTCTGTTGAGTCATCAATCGCTCACATGGCATTTTCAATACCTGGCCTGAAGGGAATAGAATTCGGAAGCGGTTTCAGATTTGCGGAGATGACAGGTTTCGAGGCAATGGACGAGTTCTACCTGAAGGATGGAGAGATCAGGACAAGAAGCAACCATAATGGAGGGATCCTCGGCGGAATATCAACCGGCATGCCTGTCACTTTCAGGGTGGTTATGAAACCAACTTCATCGGTCAGAAAGGAAATTCCCACGGTGGACATTGACACAATGACAGAGACGACACTGAAAATTCAGGGAAGGCATGATCCATGTATATCCATAAGGGCGGTGCCCGTGGTGCAAACTTCAACTGCCATAGTAATGTGCGATCTTCTCTCGATGGCAGGAATGTTGAGGATATGAATCAAAATATTTTCACAGAGTAGAATATGATATCTGAAATGGATATGGACAGGAAAAGGCACAGGAATACAGTTAATACAATGCCATACTTCGCCCTCCTCACAGTTTTCGATACCTTGTTAAGCAGGTTCTGGAAGGATGACTCGTCACCCATACTTACCTTCACAGCAGAGGACCCAAATCCCATACTGCATGGGGAAACATCCTGTGATGCTTCGCTGACCGCTTTTTTCATTAATTCAACAATCTCCTGAACGTTGTCCTTTTCACCGAGGGGGTTCATATCAAGTGTCCCGGCATTCACAAAATGATTGTCCGTTGTGAAGAATTCTACCTCATCAACGTCCTTTATGGATGATCTGGCTGCGTTGATAACACTGTCAAGGATATTGTTTGAATCTGTGAGAATAAGTGCCTGTTTCTTCTGGCTGGTTTCAATAACAATGCACTGTATTCCCATTGGGCCAAGGGCTGATGAATTTCCCTCCACACGTGAATATCCTATCCTGGCTTCATCTTTTGGTACCATTCTAAAAAATTCCCTCTTTGCCGTTGAAACAATGCTTCCAAGGTTTTCCAATGGTTTTGCTCCATAGCTGAAGTGGGTCTGCGCATCTAAGACAGCAAAATCAGCCGCGCCCATTTTCTTCATTTCGGATATCATTTTCATCCCCTCGGATAGGGAAACATCGTCAAATTTTTCCCTTTCCGGTATCATCACGCCTATGCCGTAGTCGCCAAATCTGATGATGCCAAGTGTATGCTTTCCTGCCCTGAGCTTGCGGAATCTTGTTATTGTGGAAACATAATTAGAGTGCCGCATTGATTCTCTTACAGCATGTGAAATTCGCTCAATATCCTCTTCCCTGACGCTATTGTTGCTGTTGGTAGTTGTGGTGTGGAACACCATGAGATCGGATCCAATATCATCCAGCAGGCTCTGAAGCTTGTAGGGAAGGTTACTTGTTCCAACTGATCCGAACGGTCCGGGATGCACGTACGGGAAAACCAGCACCACCTTCCTTTTTCCATTTATGTCCTTAATGTCAATGGTCTGGACAATGGTCTCTTTCTCCTTGTTATATATGGATTTAAGGAATGAATAGGCATCATGCTCACTTCTGGATCCCGTGTTAAGGAGAAAGTTCATCACGGAAATTGGGCTCTGACCGAATTCCGTTGTGATGCTGTTTATATTCACAAAAGCGAAGAAATAACCACCCAGCAGAAAGATCATGGAGGTGCCGACGAAAAGGAGAATTGGTTCTAAGGGAGAATGCGTCAAAATAAGTCCTGGAAAAAGTGCAAGTGTATAAATGAGGGATGGGACGAAAATTCTACGTATTGATTCCGAAATGTAGAGAAAGAAAATCATGGAACGCAGCATTGCAGCGACAGAGAAGCTCAATACAATGTCGAAAAAGATGTTGAGATACCCTGGGAAGGCGGCCTTCAGAATTATGAAATATACATTGCATATGAAAAATGAGAGGAAATCAAGAAAATTGATCCTTCTTCTTGGAAAGGTTTTGGTCATTAACTTGAACATGGAGTAATCGATGGCAAAGGTGATAAGCAGGGGAAGAACGAATAAAAATGACAGGTATGACAGATTTTTCAAAATTATATAATCCAGGACAAGAAGAACTACAGATGGTATTATGTATGTTCTTAGCTTCGGAGCTCTTTTCAAAAACCTCGAAAGATCAGCGAATGTGAAGGATGATGATTGCAACCGTCACATGAATGTCTAAATTATCTATAAATGTAACACCTACCCATGCAGCACAGGTACAACTTTGAACCTCCCGTATCCATAGAGAATCTTCAAATACGCAATGGAAGGGAATCCGTACTGTATTACAACATGAGCAAGATGAGATAGTTTCTCCATGGATGAGATTACCAGCAGATCCTGATCACTTATGCTGGAAAGTGTTTTCTCGCTCAGCTGCCTGTTTCCTCTTCCGATGAGAATCCCCTGGCCGCCAATTGGTGTAAGAATCAGTTTGCACCTGTGTCTCGCCGTGTAATCCTCCAGCACCTCCAGGGAAGCATTGGAAACAATCAGCTTGCCACCGCTGATAATATCCACCCCGTATACTGGCGTGGATATGTCCATCAGGCTCGTAACCATCTTGCATGTTGAGCCCGGGCCGATGAGGTAACTCAGCGATGGATCCATCCTTTCCTGGAGATATTCAATCGCCCCTGAAATGGATGGGTCACTATACTCCCTCTTCGACTCAAGTATTACGTCTTCGGATGCTGGGACAAGCAATCTTCCTTTAACCCTTATGTTCTGCACCCCGTTTAGCAGAGATGGTTCATCGGCATCCACAACATCCTCCATTGATGCCCCAATACTGCCCTCAACGAAAAGCTGGAGTGTTCTTAACGCCCTCTGAGGCGATATCGCAAAGACTGCACTGTGCATCTTTACACCGGTTGGAATTCCAAGAACAGGAATGTTCCCGTCTATAACAGATGATATGTCGGCAGCTGTTCCGTCTCCGCCAAAAAATATGATAATATCCACTGAAAGCGAGGATACTATTCTGATGAAATTCAGCGTGTCTTCTCTGTAAGTGATTTCTGCGTCATGATACACGGTGCTGAACTCACTAATCCCTGCCTCCCTGAGTTCACGCCCACCCATGAAGTTCTCCGAGGATATGATATCAAGATCCATGCCCCTGAGGGCAGATAGGAAATCTATTGCTGTTCTTACTGTTGTAGACTCCAGGGGATCATATTTCTCTATACTGTCCGATCCAGGCATGTTAATTTTGATTCCGTATCCGGATTTCGGATTGACAAGAACAGCCACAGTTTTCATGCTTTAATTATCACCAACGCTGACATAGGCCACAGCCGCAGTGTAAGAACTGTCCACAAGTGCAATTATCCATTTTGATGTTGGGTCGTGTGGTATAAGAGTAATGGAAAATGTCTGGCCAGGGTTAATCGCAAAGGGCGTAGTGAATCCCCAGTAACCGTTTTCATTGAATGTTATATTTCCAAAAATGATGGAGTAGCTGAAATTTAGAGGTGCATAGGAGAGAAGATGAAAATCCTGCTTTCCGCTGGGTGGAACAAAATAGGTGAATTTTAATGTTGCAGACTGATTGGCAGCCAGGTTCATGGTCAGCGGGATGTGACTGTCGAATGACATTTCGGTCGCAAGATTCACAACCGTAATTGTCAGTGGAACAGAGCATTTGCTTATTCCGGAATATACATCAAGCGTGTAATTATAAGAACCTGCGACCTCTCTTGAAGGCAGAGGTATGGATACCATGTAGCTTTGGGACTGCCTTGGTGAAACACTACCACCTGGCCCAAGAACAGATAGGGGGACAGACGGAGAAATGGTGAACGAAGGTGTGACCGGCGTTGTTCCCATGTTGAGCAAGGTCACATTGAAGTATGCGTAACCTGATGTTCCATTGACTACCAGTGAGTTCTGATCTGAAGCATGCACCTGTATGTCACTGGGAATGATGTGATATGGCGTTGGCACGATACTTACAAGAAAAATGAAAAGAACTATGCCCGTAAGAATCCTGGCACCGTTGGAAAGCCTGGATGTTGTGAGCATCGGTTCTGGGCCCTTAATTCCAACGAATAAAACAAAGATCAGAATTATAAGCCAGCTCGGGTAATATATGGATATGCCGAAAAACGCCACTACAGCCCCGTAGGATATATATTTGGAAAAATTACCGGCCAGTGCCTTGGAGATAAGGCCACCGTCAAGAAACCCCATGGGAAATGCATTCAGAGCATTAATGACTATGCCAATCCATCCCGCATACTGTATCAGATTCAATGTTACAGAGACGGATGTAATTTTGCTGAAGAGAAGAGAATATGTGAGGGGGAGGCTAACGCTCCTGAAGGAAGAATTAACGGGAGCAACCAGAGTGCTCCCGCCCAGATGCAGTTGGGATCCTATAACTATGACCATCAGGGATGAAACAAATCCAGCAATAAGGGGAAAAATGCCGGCCTGGAACATTGATCTTCTTGACGGATATGGTTCATCCTGGCTTCCTATGGACCCAAGAATTCCCATCCCCAACGGAAGTGGATCGGGAATAAGGATTGGAAGACTGTAATTCATACCGTTGAGCCTGTGTGCCATATATCTTCCAAACTCCCTGCTGAGTATGATGAAGCCTATGGGGATCATAAAGAAAAGGAAGACGTCAGAGAAAACAACTACCGGTGGAACACCTGCTGAATATGACACCTCATATGAGTAGCCTGTATAGAGAACGGAACCGATGGTTATTGCCACAAGTATGTATTTAATATGGGAAGAATAAGGGGATTTCTCGCCTTTCTTCATTATGTATATCCTGTTACTGTTGGCAGGACCGGTGAATGCAATGTAGCCGAGCCGGGATATCCTCTTTATCAGAATTGAGAAATCCTCCTCATCATAAGTGGAAAAATCCGGTACATCGATAATTATCTTTTCCCCTTCGCGGTCGACGACGTCGTACCTGTAAACGGATGATACTATTGCCAGAACACGATCCTGCTCGTCAGGTTTGTGCATTTAGTATATATCATAACAAATATTTTCTTATTAAGCTTTCATCAAGTATTCCAGAAAATCTTGAGGAACTGAATCTCTCACCCAGCCTGGCATCATGGGGAACGTTGTTATTCAGAAGGGATTTCAGGATATCATCAGACCTGGGCGAACCCTTTGACACCACATACATGAGGCCTGCCTTCTCATTCAGGATAACGGAAAAGAGAGTGCCAGTCGAAGCAAGACTTCCTATGAGAAGCTTCAAATCATCATCGTCTCCCTGGAAATCCACCATCAAGGCATCGCCATTTTTACCTTTAATTCTCCTTGACGCTGACATAATCTGCCTTATCCGCTGTTTTCTGACGTCCTCAACCTTCTTTCTCGTTTCAAGCAATTCCTTCTGCATTGCCTCTACCTTTTCAGGTACGGAAATTGCATCTGCCCTTGTGATCCTTGTGAGTTTGTCCATTGCAGCCTGCATTCCAGACACGTACCTAAGGAGGGCAGGCCCGGCAACAAATGTTATCCTCTGCACGTTCTCCTGGATGGTATCGCAGGAAAGTATCTTTATCATCCCTATGGGCCCAGTGGAAGAGAGATGCGTTCCGCCACAACCCTCAGCATCAATTCCATCTATTTCAACAACCCTCAGCCTTCCATTCACAGGAACACCACCCTGGAAAAGCCTGAACCCGAATTTATCCAGCGCATGATTCCACTCCATGAATCTTGCTGTGATTCGCCTGTTTTCCTGTATAATCTCAAGGCACCTTTCCTCCACCTTCCTAATCTCATTGTAATCAAGCCTTCCGAAGTGTGATATATCTATCCTGGATGAATCAATTCCTTTCTGGACGCCTATCTGCCATACGTGGTCTCCAAGAACCTCCCTGAGAACTGCAAGAATGAGATGTGTGGCAGAATGATGGATCATAAGCTGCCATCTTCTGGCATAATCTATATGACCCTGAACCCTCCACTTCTCTTCAAGCCTTCCGTCAACATGATGGACTATGGTATCCCTGATCTTTTCCACATAGGTCACAGGAAATATCATGCCACCTCTCTGCAGTGTCCCGAGATCACATGGCTGTCCACCGCCCTCAGGATAAAAGGCAGTCTGGTTCAACACAACTTTACCGTCCCTGCTGTACATCACTATTCCTGTAAAATCCCTTATCTTTGTATCGTCATAATAGAGTGGCCTGGTATGTATTTCTGGTATGTTCTCCCTTGAAGAGCGTTTAATGGTTGTAGAGTGCATGGCAGATATCCTGCTCCGAAAATCTTCAGCAACGTCAATCCTTATGCCTGTAAGATCTTCATTTATTCTTGCTGCAGTATCAGGATCTATGCCGTTGGAATCGTAGAGCATCAGAAGGTCCTTCTGATTAAGTTTTCCCTTACGTTCTATGAGCCTGCCAATGATTCTTCTTCCCCTTTCATTGATCTCCTGATATTTTTTCAGTTCATCGCCAATGATTCTGTTTATGAATTCTCTATCAGTGTTGGGAAGTATACTTGAAAACTCCTTTGCCTCCATGTCAAGAATATCGAATATAATGTGCTCACCGTTTAATGCCTTCAAGCTCTTGATTATCCTCCTGATGAGAAATCTCAGCACATATCCAACCTTGACGTTTGAAGGGAGCACTTTTTCATTCAGAAGAAGGAGAACAGTCTTGACATGATCCACCACTATGGAAATATTCCTGTATGTTTCCAGCGATTTCCATATTTCAGACTGATCTGATTCACCATCAGTTGACAGGGAAACAACAGCAGAGTTAAGTGCAGACTGCCCGTAATCCTGGTGCTCTGATGATATAATGCTGTTCAGTGATCTTATTCTATCTGACGGCTCCTTGAGCCCGAGCCTTGTATAAATGAAATTTATCGGCCTCTCGAAAACGGTATCGTAAATGGTTGGCGTTCCGGTTGTTAACCAGGCAAGTCTTTCAAGCCCGTATCCGGTGTCAATGATTGTTCTGTCCATCCTTGAATAGCGAAGGCCGTCAATTTCGAATTCTCCCTCAGGGTCCTCCTTCATGTCCATGAAGACAAGGGTTGCGACTTCAAGTCCCCTGACAAGAACCTCAACAGCATTTCCACCGTTTCCTCCACCTGACCAGGGTTTTTCCTTGAATGTTATTATATCACCATTAACGCCCAGGGATTCCGTTAGAAAACTGTAACAGTATGATAATGTCTCATCCTTCCAGTATACGTAATGACCCGGTTTGTTGAACGCATCATGGCACATCATTTCAAAGCTCGTAAGATGCCTGCCTGTCATACCCACAAGGTCAACATCCAGCATCCTGATGCATGGCTGTGACATCACCAGGGGGTTTTGTGGGGGTTCTGCATATCCACCGGTAACATGTGGCTGGAAGTCATATATGGATGCATTAACAAGCAGAACGTCTTCTCGCCACCTGGGTACTACCGGATAGGCATTCACAAACCCGTGGCTCCCCCTGAAATAATCTATGAAGCTCTCCCTCATCTCGTCCACGGTTTTACGCTTAAGATCTGAAGAGCCTATGAATGAATAGGGATCACATGGGGGGTCGCCACATGTCCTTCTTTCCGGGTCCCTCGTCCAGTATGAAGAGCCGCATTTTTCACATATTTTCCTCTCAAAACTATTGACAGAAAAAAAATCTTTCATGCCAGCAGTCTCCTTCATCTATGATTACCTCATCCCCTATGAAGTGCCAAGTAAAAAAGAATTGCCTGTCTGCAACCGGGATTGATTGCCGCAATGCATACTGAGAAAGTTCGGGGCAGTTCCGTAATGCCAGGGTAACAGTCTGGATTCTGATGCATTCCATGATGCTGAAAGTAAAGCTTTTTTGCTCACTTCATACCTTTCTCCTTTTCAGATCCAGAAGATAGTTGGATCTGTGCAGCGGATTCAAATCAAATTTTCTGACAAGGTCAAAATTCAGAATGTTGTTTACTGAATCCCTTATCTTAATCTGCTCACTCCCTCCGGAAATCAGGGATCTTGCCTTGAGTACCAGGAGCGCGTACTTTGCCTCAGGGAATGCTTCCCCATTGATGTTAAAAATCCTTACCTGATCAGGCTGGGATATATCCTGATATATGAGATCAGCGGAATCAACGAGAAACCTGTACCTTTCGGGAAAACCTGCATCCTCAAGTATTGGTATGATGTTCTTCCTCTTTTCTGAAAGGCGAACCAGCTTAACGAAGGGGTCATACGACATTTCGACCGCATAAACGTATCCTCCAGGAACCAGATCAGATACATAGCTCACAGTTGTCCCCGAGGATGCGCCCAGATAGAGGACGGAAGAATCTTCAGTAAGGTGCAGCTTTAACCCCTTGAGCAGGGCAAAACCGAGCTTGCTTCTCTCAGTGACCCATTCCCTCAGATGAGCGTGATCCTTCCTTGTGATCTTTTCACCGAATACTGGTTCTGGATAATCGGTAACAGTGAAAATGCCACTCTGGGAAAAGACGAGTCTGTGATTCCCTGGCCCCTGCATGGGCGAGTATTTCTCAGGAGTTATAAATCCTAGCCACCCATACTGACAAAGCGAAGAGAGGAAAATAAATTAATGCAGAGTTCCATTTATCCACTATGGAAGATTCGGTGAACTATCCCCTCGTATCTCCAAAGAGATTCATCAAAGAATTCCTTTACGATAAACTTACTGTAATTGTTGACTGCCGCTGGGACCTTCTTGATAAGAAAAAAGGCTATAGAGAATACTTAAAGGCCCATATTCCCGGTGCCATTTATGCAGACATGGAGAATGATCTTTCCGATATGAGCAGGGATAGGGCAGGGAGGCATCCAATGCCCGGTCCTGAGAAATTCAAGAGATTCGCAGAGAATTTAGGTGTGACAGAAGACACAAGGGTCGTAGCTTACGATATTGATGGCAGTGGAGCTTCAAGGTTGTGGTTTCTTATGTATTTTTACGGCCATAAGAATTCTTACATCCTGGATGGCGGATTAAATGCATATCTAAGGGAGGGGGGTACCCTAACGGATGAGATCCCCAGGCTCGAAAGGAAAGGCAGATTCAATCCTGTGGAAAGCATTGATATCATAGTCAGGAGAGATGACATAAAGCAGAAGAGGCATAACGTTGTTGACGCAAGGGAGCCACACAGATACCGTGGCGAGAGCGAAATGATTGACAGAATTGCCGGTCACATACCTGGGGCAAAAAATCTTCCATACACTCTTTTTATTAAGGACGGAAAGTTCAAAAGTGCGCAGGAGGTTAAAGATATTCTCTCAGGTGTTGGTAAGGATCCAGTATTTTACTGCGGATCTGGTGTTACTGCATGCGTTCCATTTGTCGCCTCCATGATTGCAGGAGTGAAGGCAAGAATATACCCTGGCAGCTGGAGTGAGTGGATCTCCTACGAGGATACAGACGTAGAGACAGGGAATGTATCCAGCAGTGGAAAAGAATTGTGAGCGCACATGGCAGCTGATGAGGTTTATATAGTCGATGCAATAAGGACACCACTGGGAAAGAGAAATGGAGCACTTTCCACCATACATCCTGTGACGATGCTTTCCCAGATCCTTTCAGAGCTGGTAATAAGAAACTCTATTGATCATGAGAGGATAGACGACACAATAATAGGATGCGTAACTCAGACAGGAGAACAGGGAAGCAACATAGCAAGAAACGCCTTGCTTTCCGCCGGCTTCCCGGAATCTGTTACAGGAGTTACAGTTGACAGGCAATGTGGTTCAAGTCTCCAGGCTGTTGAGTTTGGAAGCTACGCTGTTGCCTCGGGCATGATGGATCTTGTCATTGCAGGAGGTGTTGAATCAATGTCCCGTGTTCCCATGGGTTCAAACATGTCAGACGAATCATGGCCCGCAGACTCGAAAATAATGAAAAAATATTTTCTTGGAAACCGTTCGTGGTTTAACCAGGCCATGGGTGCAAGTATGATTGCACATGAATTTTCCATCACAAGGGAAGAGATGGACCATCTCGGATTCGAAAGTCATATGAGGGCTGCAAAAAATGAAAATAATTTTCAGAGAGAGATCATTCCTGTATACGCGGAAAAAGGAGATTCTCTCATAAAGATATCAAGAGACGAGGGAATAAGAAAGGATACAACATTGGAGAAAATGTCTGCACTAAAACCCGCATTTCAGGGAATTGATCTGATCACCGCGGGTAATTCAAGCCAGATATCTGATGGTGCATCAGGCGTCCTTTTGACTTCTGAGAAAGCAGTTGAAGAGCATTCGTTGAAACCAAGGGCAAGAATTGTTTCACTGTCACATGCTGGTGTTGATCCAGTTACTATGCTTAAGGGCCCGATCCCCGTGACAGAGAAGCTTCTTAACAAATCTGGCCTGAAGTTAGAAGATATAGACATTTTCGAAATTAATGAGGCTTTTTCCTCTGTTGTTCTTGCCTGGGAGAAACACTTTCATGTTGATCATTCAAAAGTTAATGTTTCCGGAGGTGCAATTGCACTTGGTCACCCTCTTGGAGCAACCGGAACAAGGATAATCTCCACTGCCATTAATAACCTTGAGATGAAATCACTGAATAGCTGCCTCATAGCCATATGCGAGGGTGGCGGAATGGCAAACGGTGCCATAATTGAGAGAGTTTGATCCCTGGCGAAATCATATTGCAATATTATGTTGGTTAAAATACATAGTACCAAGTAAACTGCTAACACTAAATAACTCCTTATATCAATAGTATCCTAAACTCCCGAAGTCCGACCGCGATTAATTGCTGATTTATCCATAACCCATTGGCTCATTACGATTTTTAAAAACGCCCCATTCTTATCAGGTTGTGTAGACATAACATTTATTCATGTTATAGCCATGTTACTGAATGAGTGACCTCTTTGATACAGCTCTTAGAGAGAAATATAAGCAATATTTCACCAATGATCCACTTGCATTCATGAAGGATGCAATTGACTGGAGTGCATTTCCTCCACTTTTGAGGGATCT
>JAMCUH010000057.1 GCA_023379435.1 Thermoplasmatota archaeon
TAAGATTATTATCAAGGCACTTGTAAACAATACCCTTTCCCCCTTCACCAAGCTTCTTAATAATGGAATATCTCCCATTCCCAAAAGTTTCTTCCATCGAAAGCACCAATTTATATAAGCAAACTATCTTAAAATTTATAAACATTTTGCCGATGCTTTTTGCACATTATAATTTGAATTGATAATTGAATTGCATGGCTAAGTGCTGTATGTTTTTTCTTTTATGTGTATAAATCATATATCTTGCGGCAGGATGATTGAGGTTACCTACAAAGTTAAAGAGATCCAGATCCTTCATATAGTAGTTCCATCAGATTGTTTGGTGATAAAGTGGTTATAGGTTCTAATTTAAAAGCTAAGCCTATATTCAATGGGTCCGTCCGGATTTGGACCGGAGTCTCCAGCTCCCGAAGCTGGAAGGATGCCAAGCTACCCCACGAACCCTTCAAACGGAATATTTTTGGATTTAATGAATCTGTCCATTTTGCATGAGATAAATAAATTGGATCTCTTCTACGTTGTGTGGGCAAATAGGTATACACAAGCTCATCTGGATAAAGTAGGATGCCCACCCTGGGACAGGGTTGACCAATGACTGAGCAAATCAGGTGAGAATCAGGAGTTTCAGGTTCAGGAACAAATCATCATAAGAAGAAACATGGAATATATTTACAGAATCTGACCTAAAGGGGCCCGTAATTTTTTATTTACTTCAAAATGAAAATATTTTCATATCATGTAGTAATGGAAATGATGAATTGATGAAATAGGAGCATATTCATGGAATCAAATTTGGAAAAATTTCATAAGATTGCAGATTTCCTGGAGCACCATCCAATATCGGTCCTGGGTCCGCATTATATGCAGGGAGAAACAGCTATCACAGCATATATACCTGAAGGAACGTCAGTATCTGTCGAAAAGAATAATGTTGTCAAGCCCATGCAGATGATTGAGAGAGGGGTCTACACATTGTCATTGCCTGGTGAGTTTCCCGCCTCAGATTATTTTCTTCTATATACAGATCAGTCTGGATATACTCACAAAGTCCACGATCCTTACGGTTTTGGTACCACGATATCAGATTACGATATATACCTGTACAAAGCTGGAACATTGAGGTATAGTTGGAAAACACTTGGTGCCCATTTGGAGGAGCGCAACTCAATTCATGGCGTAGTGTTCAGGGTATGGGCTCCAAACGCCAAGGCGGTATCAGTTGTGGGGAATTTTAATCACTGGATTGTTGGAATGAACCCCATGGAAAATGTGAGGGATTCAGGTATATGGGAGATTTTCATACCCGACATCGGAGAAAACGAAGTATACAAATACGCTATTAAATCGAACGCCGACAATCTTGTAAGATTGAAAATAGATCCATACGCCTTTGGTTCTGAGCTTAGGCCAAGAACAGCGTCCGTTGTGAAGGACATATCATATGAATGGCACGACTCAGATTGGTACAGTTTCAGGGAGACTGATATGGATAAGCCTATTGCGATCTATGAGGTTCATCTTGGATCATGGAAAAGAAAGAACGGGGAATTCATGAATTATGTCGAAATCGGAGAGGAACTTGTTAAGTATCTGAAGGAAACGGGCTTCAACTTTGTTGAGTTTCTTCCTCTGATGGAGCATCCCCTTGATGCCTCCTGGGGTTACCAGGTGACAGATTATTATTCACCAACAAGGAGGTTCGGATCTGCCAAGGATCTTAAGACTATGATTGAAACGCTTCACAATAACAGAATCGGCGTAATTCTTGACTGGGTACCAGCACACTTCCCTTCTGATGATTTTGGCCTTTCTCTGTATGATGGTACGCATCTTTATGAACATGAGGACCCGAGGAAGGGATACCATCCTGACTGGAAGACTATGATTTTCAATCTCGGTAGAAATGAAGTGAAGAATTATCTGCTTTCCAACGCTTTTTACTGGATTGATGAATACCACGCTGACGGCATAAGGATCGATGCAGTTTCATCGATGTTATATCTTGACTATTCAAGGAAGCCAGGTGAATGGGTTCCAAATATTTACGGAGGAAGGGAAAACCTGGATTCGATCAGTTTCTTCAAGGAAATTAATTCTGCCGTACATCAGGAATTTCCCGGGACACTCATGATAGCAGAGGAGTCTACAGCATGGCCCGGCGTAACTAGGAGTACCGAATCAGGGGGGCTTGGTTTTGATCTGAAATGGAATATGGGCTGGATGCATGACACCCTTCATTATTTTTCTCTTGATCCGGTTTATAGAAAATTTCACCAGAATGAGTTGACCTTTTCCATGTGGTATGCATTCAATGAGAAATTCCTCTTGCCACTATCCCATGATGAGGTTGTCTACGGAAAAGGATCGCTCTATTCCAAAATGCCTGGTGATTACTGGCAGAAGATGGCAAACCTGAGGCTCCTCCTTGCGTACCTTTATACATTTCCAGGTAAGAAATTGATTTTCATGGGTGGCGAGTTTGGTCAGGAGCAGGAATGGGATTACAACAGTGAATTAAACTGGGGGATTCTGTCTGATAGAAACCGTACGGCTCTTAGGGTACTTATTAAGGATCTGAACTCCTTTTACAGGAATCAAATGTCCATGTACCAGGGAGATACCATAAGCTCTGGCTTCGAGTGGATAGATTTTTCTGATGCTGATCAGAGTGTTATAAGTTTCATGAGAATAGCAAATGATAGAAAAGATTTCGTTGTATGTATACTGAACTTTACTCCGGTTCCAAGGAACAATTACAGGATCGGTGTTCCTGAATCTGGCTTTTATTCTGAACTTTTGAATACGGATTCTGCAATATATGGTGGGACAGATTCGGGCAATCTTGGAGGTTTGAACTCTGACGATATACCATGCCATGGAAAGAGTTATTCGTTATCCCTGTATCTTCCACCCCTTGCAGCACTCATTTTAAAAAAGAAAAGGTGATTTTCGTGATTTCCAGGATTATAATTGAAAACGTAAAGCCCATTTTGAATGATGGCGAAAAAAGCATCAAAAGAATATGTGGTGAAACTGTAAGAGTTTCTGCTGATATTTTTTCCCACGGTCATGAGACTGTCAAGGCCAGGATAGCCTACAAGCATGAATCCCGCGATGAATGGAGGCACTCTGAAATGAAGGGTATGGGAAATGACACCTGGGAAGGATCATTTACTGTTTCGATGAAGGGTACATACATTTATACCGTTGAAGCCTGGAGCGATACATTCACGTTATGGTTGAACAATATTGCCAAATGGAAAGAAGCAGGAGAAAATATTGCCCCAGATCTTCTGGAGGGAATATTACTCATCAGGGAAAAGTGCCATCCCAGAGCAGAAAATGAAATTGCTGAGCTTGAAAAATTGCTTGAAAAACTTGAAAATGGAGAATTTAAGGATCCACTGGATGAAATATCCAGGCCCTTGATATATGGCATCATCACAAAAAACTGGGCCAAGGATGACTTTGTCTCATATGAAAAGGAGCTTACAGTGGAGGCGGTGGAAAAGGCAAGAATATTCAGGTCATGGTATGAGATGTTCCCCCGCTCCCAGGGTACAAAACCTAATGTTTCCGGTACTTTCAGAGATTGCATAAACCGTCTTCCCGACATCGCAGACATGGGCTTTGATCTCATCTATCTTACTCCTATTCACCCCATTGGTATCACTAACCGGAGAGGTAAGAATGGATCTAAAAAATGCGAGAAAGGTGATCCTGGCAGTCCATGGGCCATCGGTAACGAGAAAGGCGGTCACAAGTCCATAAATCCCGATTTGGGGACAATGGACGACTTCCTTGAGTTTGTGAACAAGGCAAGAGGGTTTGGAATTGATATTGCAATGGATATAGCCTTTCAGTGCTCACCAGACCATCCTTATGTTAAGGAACATCCTGAATGGTTCAGGAGAAGGATTGATGGAAGCATTCGCTACGCAGAAAACCCACCAAAGCGCTACTATGATATATACCCCCTTGACTTTGACACCAGGGATAAGGAAGGTCTCTGGAATGAATTGAAGAGCATATTCATTTTCTGGGCAGAGAAGGGAATACGGGTGTTCAGGGTGGACAACCCGCACACAAAACCTTTTGATTTCTGGGAATGGATCCTTAAGGAGGTTAAGAGGGAATTCCCGGATACAGTTTTCCTGGCTGAGGCCTTCACAAGGCCAAAGGTAATGTATGAACTCTCAAAGATAGGATTCACACTGTCATACAGCTATTTTACCTGGAGAAACTTCAATTATGAGATTATGGAGTACTTCCGTGAAATAGAGTCTTATCCCATATCGGAGCATTTCTGGCCGGTGCTATTCACAAATACACCTGATATTCTTACGGAAAACCTCAGGGTAAACGGTAGACCTGCATTTATTTACAGGGCTTTTCTCGCTGCCACCCTCTCCCCTTCATGGGGCATTTACAGTGGATATGAATTATGTGAGAATGCTGGTATTGAAGGCACTGAAGAATATCTCAACTCGGAAAAATACGAGATCAAGGTAAGGGATTGGAACTCTACGGGCAACATTAAGGGATTCATATCGTCGCTAAACGGTGCAAGGAGAGAAAATCCAGTATTCAGCCACTTTGGTAACACAACTTTTCTCGAAACAGGTAATCCAAACATTGTTGCCTATCTGAGGACATACGAGGATTCTTCCGCACTTATGCTGGTGAATATAAACCCCAGAGAGGCACATACTGCATACATTGATCTCCCTCCTGAATCTCTTGGTATCAGAAATTTTGACTCATACATTCTTGAAGATCTCCTCACAAAGGAAAGAATGTATTTTCACGGGAATAAAATTATTATAAC
Organism: Thermoplasmatota archaeon; assembly: GCA_023379435.1. Lineage (GTDB taxonomy): Archaea > Thermoplasmatota > Thermoplasmata > Thermoplasmatales > Thermoplasmataceae > WAQW01. Next base: position 4,829 of record JAMCUH010000057.1, read on the forward strand.
ACTTTATCCTGAAAAGAGGGCCGGAATGGTCCTTGTGAGGGTGTAATTATGGATTTTGATGATCCTCTTTGGTTCAGGGATGCAATTTTTTACGAGTTACATGTTAAATCGTTTTACGATTCAAACGCTGATGGTGTTGGTGATTTTCCAGGTCTCATTCAAAAGCTGGATTATCTCAAGAATCTCGGTATAGACTGCATATGGCTTCTTCCATTCTACGAGTCTCCTTTGAAAGATGACGGTTATGACATTTCTGATTATTATTCCATCCTGAGCGTTTATGGTACTGTGGATGACTTTAAAAAGCTTCTTGATGAGGCACATTCAAGAAAAATAAAGGTTATTGCAGACCTTGTTCTCAACCATGTTTCAGATCAGCATCCATGGTTTCAGGAAGCAAGAAAGGACAAAAATTCCAAAAAGAGAAACTGGTTTGTATGGAGTGATGACCAGAGCAGATACAAGGATGCCAGGATAATTTTCATTGACACAGAGAGATCAAACTGGACATTCGATCCTGTGGCAGGTCAATATTTCTGGCATAGATTCTACAGTCATCAGCCTGATCTCAATTATGACAATCCTGAAGTAAGGGAGGAGATCAAGAAAGTGATGCGATACTGGCTGGACATGGGCCTTGACGGTTTCAGGTGTGATGCCGTCCCTTACCTGTTTGAAAGGGAAGGGACAAACTGCGAGAATCTGCCGGAAACACATGCATATTTTAAGGAACTGAGGAAGATGATTGATAGAGAATATCCGGGCAGAATCCTACTGGCTGAAGCAAACCAGTGGCCTACAGATGCAAAGGCATATTTCGGTAATGAAGACGAGTTTCACATGGCATTCAACTTCCCGCTAATGCCTAGAATTTTTGTGGCGCTGGCAAAGCAGGATGCTTTTCCCATAATCAACATAATGCAGCAGGTGACCCCGATTCCTGAAAATTGTGACTGGGGCATATTCCTGAGAAATCATGATGAGCTGACACTGGAGATGGTTACTGATGATGAGAGGGATATCATGTACAATGAATATGCGAAGCTACCCAAAATGAGACTTAACCTGGGAATCAGGAGACGGCTCTCGCCTCTTATTGAAGGTGACAGGTACACGTTTGAACTCCTGCATGCACTCCTGTTTTCCCTTCCCGGTTCTCCCATTATGTACTATGGAGATGAGATAGGAATGGGTGACAACATATACCTTGGTGACAGAAATGGTGTAAGAACCCCAATGCAGTGGTCATATGACAGAAATGCAGGGTTTTCTGCCGCGGACCCGGAACAACTCTATAGCCCAGTAATCATAAATCCTAATTATCATTATGAGTTCATAAATGTCGAGGGTGAATCCAGGATGCCCAACTCTCTCCTGAACTGGGTCAGGAAGATGATCCTTGTGAGGAGAAAGTACTCGGCCATACTGGGCAGAGGAAAGATAAGATACTTCTACAGCGGCGAGAAATCTGTTCTTGCTTATGTGCGAAACTACGGGAACGAGAACGTTTTCTGCATTTTCAACCTTGCCAGGGTTCCAAAGGCAGTGATGTTCGATCTGCATGAATTCAAGGATTACACGCCCGTAGAGGCCATAACAGACAGTGATTTCCCGCCAATAGGGGAATTGCCATACTTCTTCACGTTGAATTCAAGAAGCTTTTTCTGGCTATATCTTAGGCCACCGGGTGATAACACTGGAAAATGAACTCATGGAATATGTCAGATCAGGGATTGCAAGGGAGAGATGGTTCGTCTCGAAGTCAAGGACAATCAAAGATATTTCAATTGAAAGAGATTTGTCATTTTCCATTGGTGACTCCACATACCACATTCTTATTGTGAAAACAGGATTCGATGATTTCTCTGATTTTTATGCCCTTTTCCTGAAGAAAAGGAAAGATGTATCTGGTTTTGAAAATGCACTGGGTGACAAAAAGTTTGTCAATAAACTTGCAGATGTATTCCTTTCTGAAAGGACAGGCTCTCCAGGGATACCCGGCATATTTGCTGAACTGGTGATCCCACCCAGCATAGCCTCTGGACATGATATGGATGTTGTTGTGAACAGGGAAGAGCAGAGCAATAGCACGGTTTTTCTTGGAAAAAAATTGGCTATGAAATTTTACAGGAGACTCACACCAGCAAATTCCCCTGATTACGAACTACCAAAGAAACTATCCTCCGGAACGGCATTCACTGACACGCCACAGTGCTTTGGCTCTTTACTATACGAATTTAATGGAAAGTTGTACCTGCTGTGTTCCATATTTCAGTACATAGAGAATGAAGGAAGTTGCTGGACATGGCTTACTGAGAATCTTGCAAAACTTCTTATGTCATCTGAGTTGAAAGACAATTCAATGAACGAGGAGATTAAGGCCATAGCCGTTGTTACGGCAGAGCTCCATAATGCTCTGAGCAAAGTAACTGACAGTTCAGAATATGTTGATGAGAGAGACATAGAGAACTGGGGAAGTGAATTCAGAGCAAACCTCAGAGCACTTTACAGCAACAGAATCTCAAATAATCTTCCGCCTCTTCCCATAATGAGAGAAATATCCACAGCAAACCTGGAAAAAGTGAAGAGAAGTCCGTTCAGGAAGATAAGGATACATGGCGATTACCATCTCGGCCAGATTATTAAGGCTGGAAAGAAATATTTCGTTATTGATTTCGAGGGGGAGCCGATGAGATCACTGGAATACAGAAGGAAACCATCATCGGTACTCAAAGATGTCTCAGGAATGCTCAGATCACTTCACTATGCTATATCCTACGCCTGCATGGTATCTGGCATTGATCCAGATAGTTCATGTCCAGAGAAATGGTATATTATGGCCCAAAACCTGTTCCTTGGCACATATTTAACTCACATGAAAGGAGATTTTCACATTATTCCAGATGACAAGGAAGTTTTTCAGGCTTTACTTGATTTTTTCATTCTTGACAAGGCAGTGTATGAGGCACTCTACGAGGTGAACAACAGACCGGAGTGGACAGGCATACCACTTCATGCAATTAAGGAAATATTGAAGAATTCATCACAGAAGGGTTAGGTATCCTCATGATCAGTCCCGGAAAAACGGTGAGAAAATTTCATATCATTAATAGGGATCAATCAGAAGGTAATGGAAAAATCCGAAATAATTGGTACAATTGAAAAATTTAAAAGATGGCTGAATGGGGAGAGAAAGAGCAGGTATACTGTCACTGAGTATTCAATGCTTGCCAGGGATTTCCTGAGATTCACCGGCAAGGCACCATCAGAGATTGGCTATGATGATATTGAGGGCTACAAGGCTTATCTCGCACTTGAAAAGAGGTATTCCAAGGGAAGTCAGTATCTGTGCATTAAGGCTGTAAGATCGCTGTTTAAATGTTTTGGAATAGACCCACCTAAAAACCTGACCTCACCTACAAGATCCAAGAAGGTTCCTGTTTATCTAACCGAAGAGGAAACCAGGAGGCTTCTCAATTATTCCTACTCAAACATCAGGGATTTGGCCATCGTTAGCATTCTCGTTTACACGGGCATTAGGGTGAGTGAGCTCTGTTCACTCAACATTGCGGATGTTGATCTTGAATCGGGCACATTAAAGGTCATCTCCGGAAAAGGAGACAAGGACAGAATAACACTGATGTCGAATGCCTGTATATCAACACTTAAAGAATACATGGCGATCAGGCAGAGGGCAAGATCTGATTCCAGGGCTTTGTTTCTCACCTACAGGATGAATAGAATCGATCCATCGGCTGTTCAGAGGATGATATCTTCTGCATCGAGGGAAGCAGGGATCAGCAAAAAAGTAACACCGCATGTACTCCGACACACCTTTGCAACGACTATCCTTAGAAATGGAGGAGATATAAGATTCATACAGAAGCTTCTTGGGCACTCCAGCATTGCCACCACTGAGATATATACACACATAGACGAAAACACACTGAGAAAAATGTATGAAAAATTCAAACCTACATATTAGTGTGCCATATTTTATGCACTGTTTATAAGCGGATTATTCATTTCTGTATATGAAGATATTCTGCACATCTGATGGTAGACCTTTGGGAGATGTAAGCGAGACCAAATTGTCCAGCGTTAGTGATTTCATTGGGAATCCATCCACATTAAAAAACGCAGACGATTTCGTCATGGGGCTTAGAAATGAACTCAGAAACCATGCCGAAAAATATGCGTCTCTGCTATCCGCGGAAACAGGCAATCCCATCACATGGTGCAGAGAGGAAATCAACGAAACAGTGAGGAGTCTCGATTCATGGAATAAGCACGGGTATAATTCAGAGGAAAAGGTGAAATTGTTGAATTCAAGGTTTCATGCAATTTTTGAAATGATCCCTGCACCATTTACTTTAGTAATAGGATCCAAGATAGCACCCTTGCTGAATTTTGTGGTGCATTTCCTTTCATCGCTTGAAACGGGTTCCAGGTTAATTTACAGCCCATCAAAGTATGGATCGCTCACACTGTCATCCCTGTGGGAAGATGTATCTGAAGGTCCCCAGATGTCTTTCCTTCCATTATTCTCAAACCATGAGGGCAGTAATTTTAGAAATATTCTTGCAAATGCAGGTAGAATGAGGATAATATTCAGAGGGACTGATGAAAGCATGCACGTTCTGTTGAGAAAGGCTCCAGTCCACCTGACCATTGATGAGAAGATTCAATCGGTCGCCGTTGTCTTAGATGGAGACACTGATCTTATTGCAAGATCCATAGCTTCCTCTCTCAGGTGGGTCAAGGATACGATGTTTTCACCAAAAAGAGTCCTTGTGAAGGAAGAGCTTCTGGAATACATGTTTAACGCTGTGAGTGAAGAGTCTTACAGATTAAGGTTCGGAGACCCATGCGATTCTCTAACGGATCTTCCAGGTTTCATGAGCTCCACGGACAGAGATGCATTCATTGAAGATATAGCTCAGGAAAAGAACCAGTGGAACACTCTTCATTCTGATCCGGAGATAATTGGTAATTCCTCCTCTCCAGCAATCCTGAAGGTGGAGGATAAGTTTGGTCCATTCTGGAACAGGGGACCGTTTTGGCCTTTCCTTGTTATGAAGGGGATAAGGTCTGTGGATGAAGCTTTCGGGATGCTGAGAAATGAACAGAGAGCAATTGTTCTCTATTCAGAGGATGTGGGAATCGTCAAAAAATTCCTGTCTTCTGGTTTCAATATCATAAGCAATCCTCCAGCATTCATTTCTGCGGCAGAATACCTTTCACTAGAATCCTGTTCGAAAGAGTATCTATTAGAAAGGAGGAACGTATTTTACTGGTCATAGTCTTAAATAAAATGAGACCTAAGATGGTTTAATCCTCTTTTCAACCTCTTCCCCGAACTCGGAACACTTGAGTCCCTTCTTATTCAGAAGCCTGGCAATATCCTGAGTTACCCTTCCGTCTTTGTAAGTTTGTTCCACAGCTCTTTCCAAAGAATCCGCTGCCAAATCCCAGCCCAAATGGTGCAGCAACATGGCACCGGAAAGTATGATTGATGTGGGATTTGCGATATCCATCCCGGCGTACTTGGGTGCGGTGCCATGGACCGCCTCATAAATGGCGTAAATATCTCCTACGTTTCCACCAGGGGCAAGCCCAAGCCCACCAACCTGAGCTGCAAGATCATCAGAAAGATAGTCCCCATTCAGGTTTGTTGTAGCTATGACATCATACTCTTCTGTTCTTGTAAGTACTTGCTGGAACATGTTATCTGTTATTCTATCCTTGATGACAATTTTGTTGCTGTATGCGTTAGGATTCTGCAAGTACTGCTCTTCCGTTACGGTAACATCGGCAAATTCCTTCGCAGCAACTTCATAGCCCCATTCCTTGAAAGCTCCTTCAGTATATTTCATTATGTTCCCCTTGTGTACAAGAGTAACACTCCTTCTTCTGTTTTTAATGGCAAAATCGATGGCTTTTCTGACAAGCCTTGTGGAACGGAATTTACTGATAGGTTTTATTCCAATGCCAGCATCTTCAGTGAGCTTAACGCCGAGTTCATCCTGGAGAAATCTCCTGAGTTTCTTCGCTTCAGGAGAGTCGTATCTCCATTCTATACCTGCATAGAGATCTTCCGTGTTTTCCCTGAATATAACCATATTCATCTTCTCAGGGTTCTTCACCGGCGAAGGCACACCGGGAAAATACTTAACCGGCCTTATGTTTGCATATAGATCGAAATACTGCCTCAGGGAAACATTGAGGCTCCTGAATCCTTCCCCGACCGGAGTTGTCAGTGGACCCTTTATGGATATGATGCATTTCCGGAGTTCTTCCAGTGATTCTTGAGGTAGATGTTTTCCTGTTTTCTGAAATGCCTCTTCCCCCACAAGGACCTTTTTCCATTCAATTGATTTCTCTCCATGGTATGATGACTCAACTGAGCTGTTAATAAGTTTGATTGCCACCTTGGTTATATCTGAACCTATGCCATCGCCCTCAATGAATCCTATGGTTGGATTCTGAGGTATAACAACCTTGGACTGATCTTCTATTCTAATATAGGCCATGTTATATCACTGAGGTATCTTACATATAAAGATATAGTTTTCATTGCTTGCCATAAGTTAAGTGGGGGAACATATTTAATTGTGCTAGGGATTCATGAAAGCTCTTGGAATAAATTTCATGCAGCATCGGGTGATTGACATTATAACTGCAGTTGTAGGGGCTCAGTTTGGAGATGAGGGGAAAGGAAAGATCGTGGATTTCCTTAGTGAGAATTACGATTATGTTGTGAGATTTAATGGAGGAACAAATGCCGGGCACACGGTTGTGGTAAACAATGAAAAATTTAAGTTTCATCTTCTCCCTGCGGGATCACTAAGGGTTGATCATGTTATACTTGGGAACGGAATGGTTATCGACCCACGTTCCCTTCTTGAAGAAATAGAGGCCATTAGGAAAATAAACAGAGATTTGAGGATTACCGTAAGCAAAAAAGCCCATGTTGTCACCGATCTGCATCGCCTTCTGGACAAGGCGGAGGAGGAAAAGCGCGGAAGCATGCGAATAGGTACAACCTTCCAGGGCATTGGGCCAGCTTATGAAGATAAGTACGCTCGAACCGGAATACGGATCGAGGACCTTCTCAATAGACAACTTATTAAGGAGAAACTTAACATAATCATTGAATTGAAGCATGATCTCATTCCGGACATTGATTCAAGCAAGTTGAATGAATTAGCTTCATCACTTTTGAATATGGGGAAGGAAATAAAGGAATATATGGGAGACACCGAGAGCGTTCTGGAGGATGCATACGAGCAGAAGAGAAGCATTCTTTTTGAAGGTGCCAATGGTACTCTTCTTGATATAGATTACGGTATGTATCCCTACGTTACTTCATCAAACACAATGGCAGGATTTCTATCATGCGGTTCGGGATTCTCGTTTCGCAAAGTAGAGAATGTCATCGGTGTAATCAAAGCTTACATGTCGAAGGTTGGTGGTGGTCCGTTTCCAACTGAGATAAACGGCCCTGAAGCTGACAGGATAAGAGAATTGGGTCATGAATATGGAACAACAACTGGCAGGCCAAGGAGAATAGGATGGCTCGATATCCCATTGCTGAAATATTCGATCCTGCTCAATGACATAGACCATCTTGCAATAACCAATGTTGACACGCTCGGTGAAATGAATGAGATCAAGGTATGCCATGATCATGAGATGATACCAAATAATGCAAACGGTAAAAATAACAACAACCCTGATTCGGGTTATAAGAGCTTTGAATCCTGGGGAAAGCTGGAAGATGTGGATAAAAGGGAAATACTGAAGGAGGGATTCGATGCTTTTCCGGAAGAGCTTAAGATATATCTTCGGTACATTGAAAATATGACAGGTAGGGACATCGCAATAGTGTCATTCGGAAACAACAGGGAATATACGGTTAGAAAATATGACGATTTGAAAATATAATTACGACTGATTGCTGCCTCTTTTTTCGATTGATGATGCATATCTCCAGATCTAAACAACATTAAAGATTTTCCTTTTATTCTATATTGCGCACACAAGGCTCATACATGTTATTTATTTTGCATCAAGGATTAAAATTTTTTTCATCAATGCTACCAATTTTTAAATACAAAGATTTCATGAAGAAAATATGGAAAATCCAAGCACACCAATGAAACCGAAGAAGAATAGCGCACTGATTGCTGTTATAGCGGTTGTGGTTGTTGTGGTTATAGTGGGTTCCTTCATAGGGATTGATTATAACCATCTTTTCCCAAAGAAGGTTACAACTGTGACCCCGACGCCAACACCGTCTAATCAGGTGCTGTATGTGTATCCAGGAGTAAGTGGACCAGCCAATTCCAATCACCTTCTTGGTGGTTGTGTCCTTGCAGAAATGAAGGGAGCCGCAGTGCCGGCAGCTTCTGCACAGCTGATGGCATATCTTTTGAATCCGGCCATACAGAAAGCCTGTGAGGCTGCAACAGGTTTCATACCGGTTGATCAGGGAGCTTATACTTCCAGTCCGTCAACAACAGTACCGACTATCTATTCCCCCCATAACGCTACTGTAACGGTGTATTATTACAGCAGCATCAGTACCGCAGACGTTTCTTACGTGACAAGTGTACTCAATAACTTTCATACAGCCTATCCTAACATAAATGTGGAACCAAGCTTCATAACTGCAACAAATATCGTATCAGATATATCCTCGCTCGTTACTGCTAACAGTCACGCTAACGTAGTTATGACCATTGACAACCTTGATGTTGGAACACTCTTCTATGATAGTTATCTGTTCAATCTGACATCATGGGTGAACACAATTACGAGCGGAGCGCAGGTCATTTCATCTATAAACCAGCTAAACAACTACGAGGTTAGTGTCTTTGGAGGAACTTATTTCCTGACTCAGCTGGTTAATGTTCCACTCGTGTGGATGGATTACACAGCCATGAAGAAGGCCGGAATCACATCTCCCCCTACTACCTATACCCAGCTCTACACTGATGCCAAGACCCTATACACCTATTACAACGACACCGGAATGATAAACTTCCAGGGCCACGGTGGAGCCAGCACACCTACAGAGCTCTACCAGTGGATGGTTCAGTTTGACGGAAATCCAATGGTTTTCAATGATACAGGCGACATTCAGGCAATGGAGTACATATATAATCTCAGCCAGTATTTCAGCCCGGACTACAAAACATCCTACTGGGCAACATACACTGGTCTGGCATCTAACACATACACAGTCATGTATTACCAGTGGCCAGGGTCCGTGAATCTGACAAAACTGGGAATGACGCCTTACAACTCTACGGATACTGCGCTGAATGAATCCTTAAATGCTCTTAAGGGTGGTGTTTTCCTTAGATCACCGGTTGCGTGGATAGGCGAGTGGCAGGATATCATGGATAATACAGTATGGAAAGTGGTAGAGGATCACTCAGGTCTATCAAGCCTGGTGAGCGCGCTGAACAGTGCAAACTCACACATGGACTCGTATCTTTCATCACTTTACGGCAGCCATGTGGCCCAGCTCTATGAACAGGGATACTACAAACCGGTCTCTGTCTGAAGTCATAAAATTCTAAATAATTTTTTATATTTTTTTTGAATTTGTTTATTCTTTTGTTCAATTTATCATGGATCAGACTCATCAACGTGAAATTACAACAATAATTTTCTCAAAACACGTGAGGAACTTATGGAAGCTGTGCTAAATGAGATGAAAGAGAGAAATCTGATTTAGAGCATTTAATCCCTGGTGGTATATATAATAATTTGAAACATGCGCATCCATGCATTTTACGTTTTTGTGCAATATCCTGTTTAATATATGACCAGATCATGATGAAGAACTACAAAAAAAATGAGAGGTTAAAAAGTTGGATCAGTGTCCAACTACATCTGAGAGAAGGCCATCTTTGTATAGATTGTATTTTAGAAGCTGAAATGTTATGGGATCGCCCACATCGTATCTCTTTGAAACTCTCATCGTGATATGGAATGTGTTTGGCGCGTCCTGTGATTCAAAGACATCTACTTTTTTCCCTTCCTTACCATCATCTGAAGAATCTGCTGAGAGAGTGGCTCTTACCGTGTAGAGATCCTCAGTAACCTGGCAGAAATCGACTGTTGCAGTGAGGCCGCTTGAAGCTTCCTTTGTCCATGTATTCCTGAAACCAATTTCATAGCCTTCCTTACCAAGCAATTTTCCGTCTATGAAATTCATCGGATAGTCTCCGACAAAGTCTCCAAGCCACTTTGACTTCGGTTTGTTTATAATGGTTTCATACGAGGACACCTGTTCTATTTTCCCATTTCTTAAAACTGCAACCCTGTCTGATAGGCTTGCTGCCTCTGACTGATCATGCGTAACGTAGACAAAGGTATACCCAAGCTCCTTCTGTATTTTCTTCAACTCGCTTCTTGCGGTATATCTAACTCTGGCATCAAGGTTACTGAGTGGTTCATCCAGCAGAAACATCTTTGGATCTCTTACAAGGCATCTTGCAAGTGCTACCCTCTGCTTTTGACCACCGCTGAGCTGGGTTGCATTCCTTTCAAGCACATCCGCAATCTTCAGAGTTTCGGCAATTTGCATAACTTTTTTATGGATTTCGTCCTTCGTTAGCTTCCTAAGCGTGCCACTGTTTTTTGTACTATCCGCATAACTGCCAGCTTCATTTACCTTGGCCAGTTTTAAAGGAAAGGCAATATTCTGATATACCGTCATATTTGGATACAGAGCATAGTTCTGGAATACCATTGCAATATCCCTTTTATTTGGCGGAAGTTTCGATATATCTTTGCCATCTAGAACTATCCTTCCTCCAGAGAGTTCCTCAATGCCCACTATTACCCTGAGCAAGGTGCTTTTCCCCATCCCAGATGGACCTAATACAACTAGGAATTCACCATCTTCAACATCAAGGTTAAGACCCCGTATAACCAATTTGTTGCCATAAGACTTGTAGATATTATCCAGTTTCAGTTTTGTGTAGCTCATACAACCATGCCTCCTGAAAGATATTGTCCCTTAAGATATTTCATTAGGAAACCAGTGAGGATGAGAACCGGGACGGTGGCGACCAGAGCGAAGGTTGCCGCATCCAGCGCGAGATCACGCGATACGTAATTATATAATGTAACAGGGAAAGTAGAGTTGCTTGGTGCAATAGGGTCTATAATTACGGCATACGTAAATTCATCCCATGACGTCATCCATGAAAGCAGGAAAGCAACCATAATAGCTATCCTGTTCAGCGGCAGAATAATTCTGAAGAATGAAGTGAAGAATGGTGCTCCATCAACTCTTGCCTGATTCTCCAGGTCCTTTGGGAGACCCCTGAACCCACCAAGTACGATGAAGACAGAAAGTGGGAGTACTACAAGTTCCTGAGCAAGGGCAACGCCCACTATGTTGTTATAAAGGCCAACTTTATCGAATTCCGAGGCAACCGGAATGGATATGATTAGCCCTGGCATCATGTTGATCAAAAAGAGAAGAACAATGATCTTATTTGACACTCTTGCAGTGAGCTTTGAGAGACCATAACCGGCAAATATGGACAGAAAGATTGCAATTCCCCCCACCATGAAAGCCACTTCCAGGCTTCGAAGGAGGGATGATCCTAGATAAAGACCCGGGGTTGTGATTGATGTAATTATATTCTTCAGGGTAAAACCTAATGGGAGAAAAGATGGGTACACTCTACCGAAAGTAAACCTCACCGGTTCAAAAGCTATGAGGATCAAAACCCAAAGTGGTATGAAAAAGATTATTGCCAAAATTATAGCACCTATATATGTGCCAGGTCCAGCTTTACTGGCCATTTTTAGGTGCACCCCCCAAGTAAAGAACAATAGCGGCAAAAGCCATGATAATCACAAGGAGAACAACTGAGGCTGAATATGCCCAGGGCCGGGTAATGGCAAGAGGATAGTATTCATAGATAAGTGTGTTGAGTAATTTTGGCGAGTAACCTATTATCACCAAGGGGAGAGCAAAAATGTTGAATTCGCTGACACCTCTTATTATCAGGGCAACAGCCATGAGGGGAGCTATATTCGGTAAGGTTATATAAAAGAATCTTCTCAGCGGACCTGCACCATCCACTGCTGCAGCCTCATACATTGATGGGGAGAGAGAAGACATGCCTCCGTACAGGATTAGTGCAATTAGAGGCGTGTTTTTCCAGAAGTCTGAAAACATGACAACACCAAGTGAACTCCACTTATTTGCGAACCAGTCTATGCCGTGAGTTGCTATACCCTTAAGTCCAAGGGCAAGAAAAAGAGGTTTAAAAAGCATAACGAATCCATTTGCAAAACCTCCAAACGCCTGGAAAATAAGGCTGAAAACGTATGCACTGACAACAGTGGAAACGCCGAACGGAATTATGACCAGAAGAGAAAAGAGTTTGTTTCCCTTAAACGGCTTCATCATAAGAGAAGCAAGGAAAAGCGCAAAAAAAAGTTGAATGAGAAGCGCACCGATACTTACAACAGCCGTATCCACAATGGCTCCATATATCCCGATCCCGGGCAGAGCATAGTAGTTTGACAGTGTTAAGGTATGCGTGTCATATTTAAAGAAACTGAATAATATCGCACTTCCAGCAGGAACAATCGCAAGAATAAAGACATATGCAATAGCAGGAAGAGCAAAGGAAAAGTAAAACAGGTCCTTTAATATATGAGATCTCCTTATTTTCCTTTCACTATACCCACCTGAGTCCGCCTCAGTGACATTCAACATGAATTCTTCAACGAATAAGCTGTACTTAATCTTTTTCTCCCAACATCATGCGTACCTAAAGGAACAAATTCATGTTTTCCTGGATATAATGTAAAATCTTTGACCTTCCTGACACCATGGCTTCCCTGATGTCATACTGGTTTTTCTCAAAATGGCTAACTGAATATCTATCCGTAATTGAATTATCGATGAACCTTACGCCCATCTCAATGGCATTTCTTGAAAAGGCCTCCCTCCTTGATCTGTCGAGGCCCTCAATGCTCCTCTTGGTCATGTAAACATCAGATGATAATGAGAGTCTCATTGCATCATCCTGATATCTGTAAATATTGGAGTCAATGATTATTTTATCAGATTGTTTGATTTCTGGATATTCTACCAAGGGAAGACAGTAAAGTCCTTCACTGATGTAATGATCGTTCAGTTCAATGGAGATACCAAGTTTCTGCATTACATGAGCATAATAATCAAGAAGCCTGCTAAATTCCTTCTTCTTTAATGGATCATAGAGATCAAGGAGCTGCCCTCCTATCCTGTCATTCTTTTCGTGGATTGTCACTTTTAAACCACATTTTGTGCCATATATGGCAGCCTCCATGCCTTGAACTCCGCCTCCAATGATGTCTATCTCACCCTTAAAATTGTAAAAAGGAAGCGGTGTACTCTCGAACCCAGTCTCAGGGTTAACTGTACACCTTACCTCTCCATATGAAAGATCACGGCAGGCCTGGTTGCACCTGATGCATGGTCTTGGTATTACATTGGAGATTACCTTTTTCGGGAAGTACGGGTCTGCAAGAAGTGCTCTGCCCAGGGAAACAAAATCAGCCACAGATAAAACCAATTCAGCATCACTTTTTGATGTCACAGACCCCACAACTATTGTGGTTAAATTGGGTTTTCTGGGCATTCTCAGGAAGATATGTGTCCGCGGGGAATAGAAGGAGGCCGATGAACCAGGAGGTGAAAACCTCCCGGCAGAGAAATGAACATAATCAATGCCATTGAGTGATTCAGCAACATTGATACCATAATCCGGGCCGTATCCACCCTCGTCGTCTTCATAGAGACTCAGCCTTATTCCTACAGGAATGGACACGCATTCTCTTATGCGGTCTATGATCTCCTGCGGAAACCTCAGTCTTCCCCTGAAATCTCTGCCGTAACTATCTTCACGGCGGTTAAGTGAGGGGGATATGAATTCCTGTACTAGGTAACCATGTGCCCCGTGTATCTCTATCCCATCAAAGTTTGCCCGCTCAGCTATCACTGCCGATTTGGCAAAATCATCCACAATCAAAGATATCTCATCTTCCGAAATCTCGTCAGGTATACCGCCGGGATAAGAAACAGGAGAAGGTGAAACCGCCCTTTCACCATGGCTTTTTAGCGCTTTTCCACCTGCATGAACGAGTTGTGCAAAGATCTTTGTGTTCCACCGATGTATCCGTTCAGTGAGACGCCTGAGTTTCGGTATGTAATCATCACTGAATATGCCAAGCTGGTTCCTTGATCCCTTGGAATTAATGGGATTTATGTATGCATATTCCGTGATTATAAGGCCTGCTCCACCTTCTGCTCTTTTCTCCAGATACAACATATGATTTTCATTTGTATTACCATCAGGATTGGCAAGGTTAGAAATCATTGGCGCCATAACGAGCCTGTTGCGAATGTGAACATCCCCTATCTGTCCAGGTTCATCTATTTTCATCTACACCAGTTATGGAATCTTTTCAAATAGAATATACGTTGTTTTCTCAACATGAGGAGTAAAAAATATTATAAGAAGATTTTTATATGAGTGAACATTCCCAACACCAATGTCCAAAGCAGCATTGGATAATGTTACTCAAGCGCTCGAAGGAAACAACGAATTACTGATGAAGAAGAAAATGATAGCACTTGGAAAACACTACACTGTTATGGATAAGGATCAGAGACCTCTATGTTCTGTACATCTTGACTGGGGGCAGAATATGGGAGGGGCTATGCTCTCATCTATCGGAGGAAAATGGCTAGGAAGGAGATCACAGTATCTTTATGAGGTAAAGGATAGTAATGATCAGCTGGCGCTTGAAATAAGAAAAGGCGTCGGTTCCTTCAGGTCTCAGTTTACGATAGTTGAACCTGAGGAAAATAAAAACATAGGTGTAATCTCATTGAAGAGGTCCCTAATAGGGGGAATGAGAGCTCAGTGGCTTGATCCTTCCTCTTCACAAGTGTTAATGCATACAAAGGGAAATGTCATAAGGAGAAAGTATGTTATTCTCGATTCGCAAAACAATGAGATTGCCAAGGTGAGACACAAGATTATGGCAATAAGGGATGTCTGGCAGATATATCTGAATGCGCAGTCAAGCCATCTCAATGCAATGATATTCGCTACGATTCTTGATTTTGAGAAAGAAATGTGATTTTCTTAAAATTCTCATAATTTCTACGAGTTTTCCATGAAATCAAAATCCGTGGCATGGTAAAGAACTGATGCCTGCCTCATCACTTTATATATGTTCCTGGAAGTTATTGTCATACTTCTGTTATCTGATAAGTTTTCAGTCCGATATGGTTTTCCAGGCTTTCTTGGATTCTCAGGTATAATTTAATAGTCTTTCATAGTATGCAGCAACATGAATGTGGAGGAAAAAATACTTGGTTGCTGGGCCCTCGAATCATTTACCTTTGATTTTTATAATGGAAACAGCATCACTCCTTTCGGAGAATCACCCTTGGGAATTTTGATTTACAATAAGTGTGGTTACATGAGTGCCAACCTCATGAAACCGGATAGGGTTAAATTTGCCTCCAATGATCAGTCAGTCGCAACTTATAATGAATTATCTGATTCTGCAAATTACATAGGATATGCGGGAAAATATGTTATTCACGAAAATGAGATAATTCACCACGTAGAAACATCATATTTCCCGAACTGGGTTGGTACCTCTCAAAGGAGATTCTATTCCTTGTCTGATGATAAACTTACATTGAGCACGGAACCTCTTATGAATGGCGGCGTAAAGGTAGTTGCTAAACTAGTGTGGAACCGTATATTATGAATCTAAATCTTTCAGTTTAAAATTCCTTTTTTTGGGTAACTGGAGAATCTTACAGACTTTCCCACTAAGAACTTTCCTCAAATCCCGCATGTTTATCATTACGATCTGAATCCTTTGCATATTCATTTAAGTGTAGTGCTTCCTAAGATGAGTTATAGGCATCTAAATGGGCAGGGCGTCTTTGATTCCTTATCGTAATTATTCCGAAACACCCGAACGGGTTGATTGAATACCACCTAAAATTGGCAGAAATAATCAGAAATATCTGAAAATAATTTAACCCAAGCACAATGTCATGGTATGAATGGAAAGTTCCAGGGAAAGGTTGTGCTTGTAACAGGTGGTTCAAGGGGAATAGGGAAGGCCATTGCAGAAAGATTTTACACTGAAGGAGCAACAGTTGCAATTACCTATCTGAACCATTTTGAAGATGCAAAGGACCTATTAAGAAAATATCCTGAAATTATGGTTGAGAAATGTGATGTTAGGGTGCGTACTTCAGTTAGTCATGCTGTAAATAGTATAGTTGAGAAAACAAAATCATTAGATCTGATCATAAACAGTGCTGGCGTTATGATTACAGGAAAATTTACCGATTTTGATGAAGAGGTGTACCGAACGACGATGGATACTAATCTTAAGGGTATTATCTACGTTGTTCTGGAAACCTTTCCATTCTTGAAGCGTTCGAAGAACGCTGCCATAATAAACATCGCATCCAATGCAGGCATAGGGACAGCCATGCCAGGAACTACGTTATACGCCATTTCCAAGGCGGGCGTTATAATGCTGACCAAGAGGCTCGCTTATGAATTTGCAGATGACAGAATCCGTGTTAACGCGATTGCCCCAGGATGGGTTGAAACCGATATGACTGTGCAAGGGAAATCACAAGACGAAATTGATAACATTAAGAGATACTTCAAATCGCATTCAACAACCGGAAGGACTGGCGTTGTCCAGGACGTTGCATCTGCAGCCATTTATCTTGCCTCTGAGGAATCTTCATTCATGAATGGACAGGTGCTTGTTATTGACGGTGGCAGAACGGATAATCTTACGCATTCCATCTGATCAGTCATGCCATACTCCAAAAACACCATCTATATTCCCCCATACAGTATAGGTAGCAATGAATCCATATCACTTGAAAAATTGCGTGATAATGACATAAAAAACATGATATTTTTTGACGAAAACCTGAAAGTCATGGGTAACCTCCTCAGAAAAGGGTTCGGAGGTAGCATTGACATGATTTATATTGACCCTCCGTTCTTTTCTGAAAACATGTTCAGCATAAAGAACAGATCAGGTGAGCGTGCCTATGACGATAGATGGAAAAACGATATGCAGTCTTACTTGAAATACCTGGAAAAAAGGATAGTGCTAATGAAGGAACTCCTAAAGGATTCCGGCTCCATATTTGTCCACCTCGACTGGCATGCGTCGCATTATGTGAAGGTAATGATGGATAGGATCTTTGGCATGTCGAATTTCAGGAACGAGATCATATGGCACTATTATATGGGAGGAAAATCAAAGAAGGAATTTGCGCGTAAGCATGATGTCATCCTTTATTATTCCAAAGGCAGGAAATGGAAGTTCAATCCGCAGAAAATAAAAAGAAGAATAGATTTTCTGCCAAAACTACCGCTTAAATCATCCACAGGTAATGCTTTGGAAAACACCTATTTCAAGGATGAAATTGGTTGGTATTCTGTCGTAACTGCAGATGACGTCTGGGATGTTCATGGTGTGTTCAATCTCGGCAGGGAATATTCAGGATACCCAACACAAAAGCCACTTGAGATCCTGGAAAGAATTATTGCAGCATCCACAGATAGTGGCGATATCGTTGCAGACTTTTTTATGGGGTCAGGCACGTCAATGGTTGCATCATCCTCAATGGGAAGGCATTTCATCGGATGTGATAATTCATACTATGCTGTGACAACGACCATAGAGCGTCTGATGAATCCAGATAAGATGAAATTCAAGGATCACTATTCGCAGGGGCGAAAGGAAGATTCATGCTTCCAACTTATGCTAAATATGAGCATTCCCAGGAAAAGATTAGCATCTATTCTTCAAACGAAGACTCACTGTGAGGAAATGTTTCAAAGAAAAAATGATATTACATTTGATAATATCCTTACATCACTCACTAAAAAACTTGACCCTGCTCACATAATTTTAAGGGACAGACAACATCGTTTCAATATTTTCTCCAATAGATTTTTTATAGGCGGTGAAGAAAAAAATGGATTGGTAACGTATTTGTCGAAGGGAGAGGTCTGGACACTTAATATAAGGCAGTCACAGGATATCCATCTTTTCCTTTTTGGGAATTGTAACCCCATTGGAAAAGGTGAAGATAACGCCGTTAACACTTTGAAAGTGGAGGATCTTTGTGAAAATTTATTCTTCAACACGGAAGAACTTCTCATCAAGTCACTAAAGATACGAGAAGAACCAACAAATGTTTCCGTCAGTCCAGATCTAATATCTGTTGGGGTTTCCGGAAGAGATCAGTTGCCCGTTATTCTGAAATGCTATCCATATCATGAAAATGGTAAGTACAAAATGTCGCTTCCTGCAACGATGAAGAATGTAGAATGGATTTTTCAAAGGTTTTCCATTGGGTGCATAAATATGGATATATACGTCAGGAGCCCTCTGAACCCCCACATGTAAATTTTAAGATAAGTTAATATGAATAATGCAATGGAGGAAGGATTATGACAGACACATCCTCACATGGAAAAGGTATGCGAACACTCATCACTGTTGTTGTTGGCATAGTTCTTCTGGTACTTGGAGGATATTTCATGGGCCTAGAAATAGCAGCTGCCCTTAGTCATATCAATGGCGACCTTCTCATTGCCGGTTTAATCATATTTTTCATTGGTATAATATTGCTGGCAATGGAGATTTCCCGGATCTTTCACAAGAGAGATCAAAAGCAGTGAATCTTAATTAAAAGGCAGCAATTACAAATCATGAAGATTGCTGTTGTTGGATGTTCTGGATTCGGAGAGAGGCATTTAAAGGCTTTAAATGAAACCGATTTTGAAATATACATTTATGAGAGAAAGCCAAAAATAGCGGAAGAGCTGATAAAGAAATATAAAATACTTGAAAATTTTGAAACTTATGATGCCCTTCTATCATCAGATGTTGAAGCTGTTGATCTCGTTCTTCCACATGATCTGCATGAAGAATTTGCAATAAGGGCGCTTAGGTCCGGGAAGAATGTTATTGTGGAAAAGCCAATTTCCACAGATCTTAAAAGCGCGATGAAAATGGTTTCTGAGGCAGAGAAGCAAAATAGATACCTCATGGTTGCGGAGCAGTATCATTTTGATCCGACAGTGAGAGCCATAAAAAAAGCTATGGATTCAGGTATCATAGGGAAACCTTTACATGCCATTATAAGGGATCAGAGATCAGTTAAGCAGAAGGGCTGGAGATTAAGCGCCTCAAGTATGGGAGGCGGTTCACTTATAGATGGCGGAGTCCATTACCTGGATGTTGCAGTTAGTCTATTTGGAGAACTTTCTGTCGTGAGTTCAACGGCAACAAGGGGCAATTCTGGCATAGAGGGAAATGACACTTACAGTGCGATCCTAAAAAACAACAGTGATTTAACATGCACATTCTTCTACTCATGGAGTTACATGGATCCACCTATTGTTCCAAGTATAGAAGTCATGGGTGACAGGGGTAGCATATATGAAAAACCTGAAAGCAGGAGCATAAAACAAAGTGAGGGTAAATGGACACCTTTTGGAGACATTGTCATAGATGGAAAGGATGTTCCAGTGCAGTATGAAGACATATTTATAAATGAGTTCAGGGAATTTGAGCACTCGATTTATTCTGGTGAAAAGCCATATTTTCTTTCATCATATGCCATGGAGGATCTGAGGCTTGCCCTTGAGATAGAGAAAAAGGCAGCTGAATGAGGAGTATTTTCAGAAAAATCCGACCATCATGACACAAGTGAGGATTCAATCTGGAAATTGGAATGAGAGTATGAACCTGCAGGAAACAGAAAACCGATGTAAAACGTAAGTGTCTGGCTACCTGCGGATATGTCGATGGAATAATGGGAACCTGTCTTAATATCAATTGCTGTCTGCGATGAAATATTTTGCATGGTAATCACAGATCCAGGGTGAGATATATACATTTCAGAGGTCCCCATGCATGTCGCGTTTGAAATACTCAAATTGAATACGCCTCCATTGGCCAGTGCGGAGGACGATATGGTCAGGATTAACTCGTCCAGCTCGTATACATTCTCGTTTAACTGTGACACAATTATGGAGCCATTCAGCATTTCATTCCTGAACATAATACTACCTGAGCCAGCACTTTTCATCTGTCCAACAACAGCAGGATCGGATGTCTGTAAAGACGGATTCCACCTTATTATGGAACAGGAAGAAGTGTAATTTGACCCTGGAGCATAATAAAAAACGGAAGACACATCGTTCCCCTTAATCTGGAAGTTACCTGTGATCATAGAACCAGCAATGACCGTTGCAGGAACAACAGTTGCTACGATTATTGCAAAAATCACAAGGTTGCGTCTCGTCATTACATGTTACTCTCCGTATTAGCGTTATTACCTGCGATCATATAACGAAGAATGAATGAAGAGTATTAAGTTAGAGTAAGGATAATTTGTACGTATTTATCATTCTTTTTTATAACTTATGTGCGGGATTATATTTTTAAAATAACCTTTGGTATCCATACTCTAAAGTTTTTCACCGCAGTTTGGGCAGTATTTCATAGTTTTTTTGACCGGTGCACCGCAGTTTGGGCAAACCGAAGTTTCATCCCTTGCAACAACGCTACTCTGCTGGGTCTTTGTAATCTCTCCTCCCTGGACAGTGTCTGCATCAATGAAATCGCCGGATCCAGATTCATCATTTCTTTCCTTACTTTTGGGTTTTTGATTACCATAGTAGGCCACGCCAACATTGGTTGTACCAGCCTTGGCGCGTGCCATCTCCACCTCCTTCCTATATTCTTCTTCCTTCTGTCTCTGCAGACGTTCCTCCTCTGAGTGCTTTGCATCTGAGATCCATTTTCTCATTTGCTCCTCCCACTTCAGAGGATCTGTTATTCTGAATCTGGCTTTCTTTATATCATCTCCAAGATGGTATTCGATGATCAGGTATTTCTTAGTAAGTGCTTTAATCCTCGGAACAATGCTGCTCACGTTTGTTATGTTATAGAGAAACACGTCAACTAGAATCTGTGATGGTGTAGCCTTAAGAAGTCCGCGCTTTCCCCTCTTTTCGAAAATGATCCTCTTGTCTGAAAGGTAAAGGTTGCCGGATTCTGTATCACCGTCTTCCCTCACAAGAAGTGACTCGTCCGAAAGAATCTCATGTTCCCCAACTTCATATATAGGCATCTGCTAATCATTGCGCGCACATAATAAAATCTTTTCCTTTCTGCGTTGGTTATTTCATCGGAATTTAAGAAATACTTTTCCCGTATTCTTGCGTGATCTGATTTCGGAGTAGGCCATATTCACATCCTCAATGTCATAAGTTTTATCAATTACCGCCTTAAATTTGCCGGATGCAGCAAGTTCCAGGGCTTCACCCAGATCGTTCCTGGTTGAGCTGATGCTTCCTGTAACGCTGTTTCCTTTCAGGATAAGAATTCCAAGCGGTAACTTTGCGGGTTCAGGATTAATATTTCCCACAACAATCATTCCTCCACCAACCTTCAGGGATCTGAGGGCCTGTTCGAACGTGTAGTTGCCGGTAGTCTCCAGAGCGAGATCTACACCCTCCGGTATGATATCTCTTACCTTTCTGTCAAATCTCTCAGAAAATTGAACAACATGATCTGCACCAAGTGATTTAAGCACCTCTGACTTATCCGGTGATGATGTTTCAGCTATTACGGTGGCCCCGAGCAGTTTTGAAACTTCAACAGCATGGGAGCCAACACCACCGCCTGCGCCTGTGATGAGTATCTTCTGCCCAGGTTTAATATTTCCAATCTTTCTGATGGCATGTACTATCATACCTGTGACACAGGAGGCAATGGCTGCTTCATACTCACCGACACCATTGGGAACTTTTACGGCGCTTTTCTGATCAATTGCAATATATTCCGCATATGAACCGTCCACATTCTCCCCATAAGTGACTTTGTTTGGACAGAGATTTTCATTTCCAGACATACAGTAGGTGCATGTTCCGCATGGTTTGTAGATAAGGCTTGCAACACGATCAGCAATTCTGAACCCTCTGACCTCTGATCCCACATTCGTGACAATTCCAGTTATCTCGTGTCCGGGAACTACTGGAAATTTAGCTCTGGGAAAGAAGCCATCCTGTTCCAGAATGTCCCTGTAGCATATTCCAGTTATTCTCTGCCTGACAATAATTTCCGTGGGTTTTGGTTCCGGGATTGGCCTATCTTCGACCCTAAGGGGCGCCTTTATGGAGTCAAGAACTGCAGCCTTCATTTGATATTATTACAAATCAAGAAATAACTTTTTTCCTTCTCATGTTATATGAGGTCACCAGCTGTAAAAACTTCACAATCTGGTCTCCTGGACATTGACAATAACATCTTCATGGGAATTTCCTGTAGCATCTCGTCACTGAATTTCACTATGTATCTCCGGGTCTGCATCATCTTCTTGTAAATTCCAATTTTCTCTGAGATGTGTGACGATCCCCTCAGTCTCATAACTGGAAAATCTATTTTAATCATTCTGGCCGGTGAAAAGGTGACGAGGCCTCTTCCTCCGGGTATTTTGAATTCCTTGCCGTCATATATTACAGGTACAATGTCAGGAAAGGCACTCCACACATCGCTTGAATACCTTCTTACTCCGTTAACGATTATGCCAAGGTCATTGGTAACTCTGCCATCACACAGAATCCTTGAAGGTGACTTTAGAAAATTTACAAGCTTTTCTGTTTCGTCTGCATTAACAACAATGACTAGTCTTTCACCCGACAGATTGAGAATCTTTGAAATCACCCTCCCTTTGACGTTCATATCAGATACCTCAACTTCAACCAGATGCTCCCTGCCGTGATATACGAAGTAGCCATCACTGATGAAATCCCTCCGGCGTTTTTCCATATCCATTTCCACACCATTTTTCTGAAGTTTGTCCCTAAATCTTCTAATTATGATGTTATGGATTCCAGCGTGAGGCCTGATCACACCGGAACATTCCGGTTTGACATGAGGCATGCCGTATTTTCTCAGGGAATCATAGATAATCCTCGTAACGTTTTCGGTTGATACATGCAAGGGCTTAACCTTGAGGGATATGGGGATCAATGGCATCGTTTCACCGGTTGACCAGAACAGAAAATTATGGTATGTGTTCTCCCTAAACAGTGTATCCGCTCTTTCCTTGATCTTTCCAGAGAAAAACGCTGAAAGAAATGCTGATTCCTGGGGAGATATCTGAAAAACGGCAAAATTTCTCACATTACCCATTATAAAATCTGTTATGTCTCTATTTTTAAGCCTTAGAAATTGCGTGGAAAGTACGAGGGAAACACCAAATTTTCTACCCTCGCTTAGCAAAGTTTTCAATATGCTATCCGGTATGTCCTGCGATTCGTCTATAATGATATATGTTTTACTGTAAACGCTATTACTGGACAAAGATGTAAGTTCGTTCCATATCTTCATAAGTAGAAGAAGTGAAAATATGCCTGTAACCTCCTCTGAGTTATTCTTTTTGGTTATGCCAGAAACTATAAGATTACCAGATTTAGCCACTATATTTCTTAAGTTAATGGATTCATTCGGAGATGATATTACCGATCTTATATCATCGTTCGACAGTATGGAAAGCAGTTTATTTACCGAGCTTGCTATGTAATCTGACCACCTGAGACTGTTTTTCATCTGCTGATCTATGAAGTTGGCAAGACTGCGATCCGAGCTTTTCTCAAGAAATTCTTTCATTCTTTCCCGATTCGTCAAAAGGTCAAGAAAGCCTGACAGTGTTGAATTGTTTGAATTCTGCAACATGTATTCTTTCAGCATTGAAGAATACACCAGCTGGAGCCTAGGCCCCCATGTGCCAGATGATATTTCCTGCTCATGGGAAAAAATGGATCTTATCCATTCTGAGGTTCTTTCAACTAGAGTGTTTTCTCCGCCGGTGGAAAGAAAATTCATGCAGGTCTGATATCTGGTCTCATCAACTGTACCGGGTCCGAGGTATATCTTATTCACTTCGCTATCCATGCATAGGGCGCGCTCAGAGATGTCTCCGTGTGGGTCTATGAGAACTACATTGTTACCCCTATTCAGGAGCTGGGAAATAAGATTCAATAGAAGGGTAGACTTTCCAGTTCCAGTCTTACCAAGTATAAGCATGTGACCTTCCAGGAACATAGTGTTCAGAAAAAAAGGTCTAAGAGTACTATCGTATCCTATCCTTATTCCCTGCTTATTTACGTCGTTGCCCACACGTCTGATACCAAAATGATAATCATACATTTAATAACATTATACCATTAATTAGATAAATATCTTTGTGGGAAATAGATGTGATCCATGTGGTCAGTGAATTCCTGCTTGATCGAATGGTGCAATTCATCTTCTTCCATCTCTCAAATTTTAGGGAAAGATGAACTGGTAACAAATTTATTGAATAGATTACCATTCTATTGAACATGCATGAAAAGGAGAAACAAGAAATTGAAAACATAAAAAATAAACTTGGAGAGATTAAGCTGCATGAGAGAGTTAGTGAGTTTAAGCCTGTTTCCGGGGAAATACTTTCCATCCTGATTTCAGGATGCAGATCAGGCGGTGATGGCAATTTTTCCTTTGAAGGTGATTCCAAACACTATTCCGTGAAGTTTGAATATTTTGAAAAAGAGGTTTCTCCCGGCACAAATGGAATGTTTGATAATGTTCCTTCTCCAGACGAAACCAAACTCGACACTGTGGCATTTAACGTGACCGGAATATTACCAAATTCAGAAACTGAGCTCATATTCACAAAGGGGACAATAATGATTGTTCCAAGCAGGGAACTCCGTCACATACTCGACTTTCAAAACGATCTTCTAAGATCCAATGAAAAGGCCACCTCCGGACATTGAGAGCGACCCAATCAAGGTAATAATCTGACCAAAATTAATGTTTCAGCAGAATTCTATAGTTTATACCCTAATATAAAAAGGAAAGAGTTAAGGTTTTATCCCCTCCTGCAGATCAAGAGCAATGTCATCACCCACTGATCACTTTGCCAACGAGAGGACTTTTCTTGCATGGGTACGAACCGGCATTGCACTTATTGCCTTTGGTTTTGTTGTGGCAAAATTTGCAATTTTTCTGCAGATCCTAAAGGATAGCACCACAATAGGATCTGGCACTGTTGTATACGGCGAGGTTATGATTCTTCTTGGTGCAATGACGATAGTATACGGTACATACTCATACGTGCTCTCCGACAGACAACTATGGAAGGATCACTACAAACCCAGGATAAGGGACAACATTGTATTTTCCGCTCTTGTAATAATAGTAGTTTTGATTATGTCACTGTTACTTATCCTGTAAACTTGGTGAAGAGCTAAATCGTAGTAAGTAATCAACCATAATCTTTACCCGTTTCAATGTTTTTTCTATATGGTTATTCATACTTATATCTGAGTAATTACCTAAATGTTTATTTCATACGCAGTAATTAATGATAGTGTTGGAGGAAGCAATTAATGAGTTGCGTTCTGGAAAACCCATACTCATCTTTGACAGTGACAACAGGGAGAAGGAAACCGATATGGTCATTGCCTCCCAATTTGCAACGACCGGCATGATTACAAAATTAAGAACCGAAGCTGGTGGATTGCTCTGCGTCACGATCAGGGAAAAGGATGCTGAAAAGATAGGGCTGAATCTATTCGAGAATGCCATTCAAAAATGCAGTGACGTGCCTCAGGAACTTTTCTATAACGGTGATCTGATTTATGATAGGAGCAGCTCATTTGCGATTCCCATTAACCACAGGAAGACTTTCACCGGAATCAATGATCGCGACAGGTCACTTACTGCAATGGAATTCGCAGGTTTCATTGGCAGGCTCCCGATGCTCAACGGAAGCGCAAAAAAGGAATTTGCCACAGAATTCAGAGCTCCCGGGCATTTATGGACTCTCATAGCTCGCGACGGGTATTTTCGAGTAAGGAAGGGCCACACAGAACTCTCCACGTATATCGTAGAAAGAGCTGGCCTGATCCCATCTGCAACCATTGCGGAAATGCTTTCTCCGGATGGCACATCCCTATCCAGAGAAAAGGCAATCGAATACGCCAGATCTCATTCATTAATTTTTATAGATGGTTCAGATATAGTCAAGCAGTGGAATGATGAAGACAGTAATGGCAACCGGAGTGTTTGATATAATTCATCTCGGTCATATATTTTTCCTAAAAGAGTCAAAGAAACTTGGTGATGTTCTTGTGGTTGTGGTCGCAAGGGATTCCACGGCAAGGAAGAACGGGAAAACCCCAGTGATGGATGAGACGACCAGGGTGGCCATAGTAAACGAGCTCAAACCGGTTGACAGAGCAGTCCTTGGCCATGAGGGTGACATCTTCAGAATCGTTCAGGAAATAAAACCTGATATAATTACGCTCGGATATGATCAGAACTTTGACGCTGATGCCATAAGAAGAGGGGCAATGAATGTTGGCGTTCATACGGAGGTTGTCAGGCTCCCAATGTATAATTCCGAAATTAAGTTCAGCTCTACGGAAATAAAAAGAAAGATATCCGGGTCTGGGGGCGGTTCAAACTGAAGAAGATAGGCATAGTGGATACAATGTTTGCCCGTTATGACATGGGAAAGGCTGCCATTGATGAACTGCAAAGTCTTGGAACGGGATTCACTGTTCAAAGGGTTACTGTGCCTGGAATAAAGGACATACCGGTTGCTTCTCTGAATCTTATAAGGGAGAGTGGCTGTGACATTATTGTTGCACTTGGAATGCCGGGAAAAGAGAAGCTGGATAAAATGTCTGCCATAGTTGCCTCCATGGGAATAATGCAGATACAGCTTCTTACAGGAAAGCATGTTCTGGAGGTGTTTGTCCATGAAGAAGAGGCTGGATCGGAGCAAGAGCTTGCTGCTCTCATGGATAGGCGAGCCAGAGACCATGCCAAAAATGCATATATGCTGCTATTCCATCCTGAACATCTCACGAAAATGGCTGGAATGGGGGTCAGGCAGGGTTACGAAGATGCTGGCCCCCTTACAGGCTCAAAAGGAGGAATAAGGCATTAGGTGATATTATGAAAATAGGAATTGTGGTATCAGAATACAATTACGACATAACCACGGATATGTTGCAGAGGGCACAGGAAGAGGCGGAGTTTCTAGGTGCAGAGGTCTTCAGGGTTCTTAAGGTTCCGGGAACGTTTGATATACCGCTTGGAGTGAAGAAACTTCTGCAGATGAAGGAAATTGAGGGCGTTGTTACACTGGGTGCGGTGATCGAAGGAGAAACTGATCATGATCAGATCATAATGCAAAATGCGGCAAGGAAAATAGAAGACCTGTCTGTTGAATTCGGCAAACCCGTTTCTCTGGGTATATCGGGACCCGGTGAGACAAGGCTTCAGGCTGAAGCTAGAATAGAAAAGGCAAAGGATGCTGTTGAAAGTGTGGTGAAGATGATCAAGAGGGTCTCTTCACTCTGATCCTATCAGTTGCCCATGCGTAACAATTTATTCTACCCCGGAATGCTTTTGCATGAAGGCCAAGGAAATATACCATAATATTCAGAACATAACATCTCTCCATAGCAAAGGTGAATTCATTGCACTCACTGCTGCATTTCCTCATATAAATTTATCTGGTGACTCTGATTCCGCGGCATTTCTTATTGATCGGGCCAGTGGAAATATTATCAAAAAGATCCGCGGAAGTGACAGTTCCTATTCTTCCGCTTCAATGGATAGAGAAGGAAAGTTTGCAGTTTTTCTTGAAAAGAAAAAATCGGCCAGCTATCTTCTTGTTCTTAACACTCAAACTCTTACGGAAGAAAGAATCGAATTACCATCTAAACCTGGAAAACTTGTGGTTTCAGGAGATATATACATCATTCTGGAAGTGTTGAAAAAGAAAGATGAAGAATCAGAAGGTAAGGACGGAGTTTACTTTGATGAAAATATAAAAAAATCAAAGGTTTTCAGATACAGATTTTCAGAAGGTTTCTCACCTGTCACGGGAGATTTGCATGTATGGGACTTTGATGTCAATGAAGATACCATTGTGACAATTGCTTCAACTCATCCTGGAGAGGATAACTGGTTCAAAAGCAAAATTTTCCTGTCAACGGACGGGAAGGATCATTTGATATATGACCCTTCTCCAAGGCTGGCAGCCAAACCCGTGATTTCTCCGGACAGGACAAGGGTGGCTTTCCTTGAATCCTACTGGAGTGATCGCGGTGTTACTGCAGGGGATGTCAAGGTTTTATCTCTTAAAAGTGGTACGGTTCAGAATCTGACAAAGGATCATTTGAGAAGCTATGGTGACGTTAGATGGTTGGACGATGGAAGGATCATTTCTGCTTTTAATCAGTGCGGGAGGCATGGACTTTCCCTTATTCATAACGGATTTTCTGAGATCTGGCGGGGCGATGGCAATTTTCAGCCGTCATTTTCCCCTGCCATTGCAATCAATGGAAGCATGATATATGCTTCTTACACGGACGCGAATAATCCACCTGAAGTTATATCCGTTTTCGAAAATGGGGATTCATCAACCATCACTGGAATAAACAAAAAAATAAATTTCAGGGCAGTTCAATACCAATATGTGGAATGGTATTCAACTGATAACAAGAAGATTAGTGGAATTGTAAGGACAAAAAATAAGAAAAATCCGCTTGTCGTATATCTTCATGGTGGGCCAACTTCATCGTCTGTTCTTAACTTTCTGGACATACCAGCTATTCTTGCCAGCGAAGGATTTACAGTATTTATGCCAAACTTCAGAGGAAGCACAGGCATGGGATCAAAATTTGTTGAGGCAAATCTTGGAGATATGGGCGGAATGGATGTTGAAGATATCTTGAGTGGCATAGATTACATTAGAGGTGAGGGCATTGCTGATACCACGAAGATTATGGTCACCGGTGGTTCCTACGGCGGATTTCTTACAAACATTCTTTTATGTAGAAGAAGATTTAGTGCGGCAGTGAGCCTGTTTGGCATAAGTGACTGGAGAAGCTTTCATGATACCACTCAGGTACCTGTGTGGGACCTTGAGTATTTCAGGGCGAAATCTGGTGACTGGAAGAAGCACGAGAAATTTTCACCTATTAACTTTGTGGAAAGAATAGATACTCCCCTCCTCATGATGCATGGGGAAATAGACAGAGAGGTTCCATTCTCTCAGTCGCTTCAGTTGTTCAGGGAGTTAAAGGATCTTGGTAAAAACGTTAGACTTCTTTTGTTTCCAAGGGAAGGGCATGGTTTCAGGGAAAGGGGACATCAGGATCAATACATTGAGGAGATGCTTAAGTGGTTCAGAAAATATTCTTCATGACGGATCGCTCTCTGGAGGAGGCGATGAGTTGAAGGTTCAATATTTATTTGATTCAGACCGATTATGTTTTTTAGGAACGTCAGTGGTGTTTTCTTGAATACAGTGATGTCAGGTACAGTTGCACAGATCAAATAGGCAATATTACTTGTGACAATGGTAAAAAGCAAGGTTTTCTTTTTTATAATATAAATATCAAAAAAGGCAAGCCCCATAATGTTTAATTCATGAAAGGTTAAAACATAGACAATGGAAATGAATAAAAGAAACTGCATTTCGCTGTGTATATTCTTCAGC
>JAMCUH010000058.1 GCA_023379435.1 Thermoplasmatota archaeon
TCAATTATAAGGGAAAAAACAATAACAGAAAACTTCTAAGCATAATAGCACCCTGAAGTGCTAATGAAAAAACTCAGTGAAAGACTGGCTTTATCGAAATAGTAAACCTGATCGATGTAAACTCACGTGCCTTTCCTTTTTATGAAATACAGAAATTTAGTTTATATTTCCATACTTTTTTTAATTAAACACCCATCAAACTTATTGTTGACCTGTATGGCTTCCTTATGGATACAAACAATGCTTCCAGAGACTCGTTTCCATCCTTTTCATGTCCTTAAGAAGACCTAAAAGATCCTGGACTCAATTGACCTAAAACTCAGACCGGGTGCACCTTACCCGGTTTTAGGAATGGTTTCCATGAGATATAAGGTAGGGTTTTCAAAAAGCAACTCACCTAGGGGGCTTAGCATTGTCTTACCGAGTAAGACTTCATGCGTCCTCTTGTGGACATAACTCAGACAATCCTTTACCAGTTCCTGTGAAAAGATTCTATATCCCGTTTCCCAAATACAAACCTATCACCTTCTTAGGTTTCCAGTGAATCCTACTGGTGGTGACAAAGGACTTTTCCTGGTTCCTTCCAATGAACATTATGTCGTGAACCTTTCCCATATTCTTCATCCTTTATGTTGTGGGTGCATTGCAATATGGACTGCTATAAGTGCTGTATGCAGTAATAATCCTGACGCTAATCTAAGCTGCGTAATGTATGAACCAAGTCCAACTCACTTCCACCAATATCTTTCCTTTGTTTTTCGCTTCCGTAATCTAGTCCTTTTTCTATTTCTAAAGGAATTTTATGAGGCCAAGTGAAAATCACCAGGAAACGAGTACTACGGTGCTAAAAAGAAGGGCGCCTGCAATTGATCTCCTTATGACAGCCATCTGCATAAGTATCTTGTATAGCTCATTCTTTCTCTTGAGAGACGGGTTCGGAGGAATATTTTCAAACTACCCCTCAGCTGAATTCCCCATGTGTGTGATCAAACTCATTATGCTCTCCCAATATTCCTGCCAATTCTTTCAAGATTTGTGTAGTCAATAAGCAGTATCGTAACTAATGAAGGTTAATTATGCTAAAATATTTCCAGAAAAGCTCAAGTTCTGGGTTATTACTGAGAAAACAGCTAAGGCCGGACTGATCCATGTGATCTTAGAATATTCTGTTTAAGTATTCGACTGAATGGGTTAGAGATACCTATAGAGAAGAAATGTATCTTAAGAATTACTTGGATTGCCATCTATAAAAGAAGGGCATAAATTCGGCAAGAGGC
This sequence comes from Thermoplasmatota archaeon, assembly GCA_023379435.1. Taxonomy (GTDB): domain Archaea; phylum Thermoplasmatota; class Thermoplasmata; order Thermoplasmatales; family Thermoplasmataceae; genus WAQW01. Next base: position 1,278 of record JAMCUH010000058.1, read on the forward strand.
CCGCTGAAGATGGCAGAATTAATCCCTAAGGGTGTCTCGATCCTGATTTGACAATGCCAGACTTATGAATTACTCTTACAGAAATGCTAAACAAAAATATTTATTTTCACCTAACATCAAGGTTATAGAAGGTGTAAACTCTGGTAGATTTTGAAGGAGACTATGGCAAACGATTCAGCAACATGATTGAGCTGGCAATGCCAGGTTACCTGGGATTATCTAGGTTGACTCTTGCCATATTGAGATCACATATGAAGACTTCTGGGGATCTTCTTGTTATAGGCGCCGGTGGAGGAAATGAACTCATATCTTTCGCTATGGAGGAATGGAACATAACTGGCATCGATTCTTCACCTCAGATGCTTGAATTGGCAGAGCAGAGACTTTCTCAAATTAAGCCAAAATCCAAAATAGAACTTTTGTGTGATAGATTTGAAAATTTTGAAAAAGGAAAGGAATTTGATGCTATAACTTCAATCCTCGTTATGCATTTTTTACCGGATGATGGAACGAAGAGTAATTTCCTGAAGAAGGTTTTTCATCATCTCAGAGAAGGCGCAACATATATTCACGTTGATGTATGTAGGCTTCCAAATGCCTCTATGGACACCATCGCAGAAATAGCAATTAACTATCTTATTACGACTGGGTTAGTCCATAATCGAGATGAAGCTGTGAAATTCCTCACTAATGGATCTAGTGGAGCTTACTTCTCTGAAACAACGAGGATGGAGGAGATGTTCAGGGAAGCGGGGTTCATTCAGATTCAACAGTTCTTTCAAGGTTTGTACTATTGTGGCTGGATGATGAAACGAGGGCCATTAAAGTGAATTAATACTTAGCTAAAGCACAGAAGCCGTTCTCCATGCTTAAACAGTCTTTGTTTGCATAAACTTATATATAATGTCCGATGATCTATCTATTGAGGATTTCTAAAAACGCCGCGTTCTGAACATGCTTTGTAAGCACAACATTTATTCATGGCATAGCCATGTTACTGCATGAGCAGTCTTCTTGATGAAGCGCTGAAGGAAAAATACAGGACAAATGCAATTAATGATCCACTTGTATTTGCAAAGGATGCCATTGACTGGAGTGTATTTCCCTCCATCCTGAAGGATCTTTACCACAACGATACAGATAAGGGAGGAAGACCAAATATTCCAATCATAACAATGATGAAGGTACTCTTCCTGCAGAGCATGTTCAACATGGTGGATGAACAGACAGAAACACTCATACGTGACGGGGTATAATTAATGAATTTCCTTGATTATCCCGATCTCCTGCGGGACGCAAAGACCATATGATTCTTCCGGGAAAGATTATCGAAGACATGAATGGGTCGTATCATATGGAATGAATTAAAGAGACAGCTTGAACTGAAAAGAATGAAGGTGAAAAAGGGATCTGCACAGGATGCAACATTCATAACATCAGATCCCGGACTTGCGAAGCATGAGGAGCCAAGAGAGGAAGGAAAGACAAGGAGATCAAAGGATGGTTCATTCACAAAGAAGAATAATAAAACATTCTTCGGTCACAAGGGCCACACAATTGTTGATGATAACGATCCCGTTCCATTCATCCAATCATACGCGGTAACAACTGCAAAGGATCATGACACAAGGATTGACCTTTCAAAGCATGGAATCACTGTGTACCGGGACAAGGGATATTTTGGCAGTGATCCCAAGGGAATTGATGGCACAATGGACAGATCTGTGAGGTGTCATGATCTGTTCATAGAATCTGTTAGGAGAAATTCAAGAATTTCAAGAAAGATATCACTGGTGAAATATCCGTATGCCGTCATGAAGAGAATGTTTCACTTTTCACATGTCATGGTCACCCTTGTGAGAAGGGTGAGGGTGAAATTCATGTTTGCATGCTTCGGATACAATGTTCATGCCCTTAAAATTCTGCATGGATAGCGTAAGCAATGCACATTTACTTTAAAAATACTGGTAAATGCTGAAAATAAAAGTGAAAATATCACCCAGGATTACGGTTTTGCTTTATTGTGTCAAGTATAGGAAGAATCCACTGGAAATAAAGTAACTTATTCGAAATCCTCATTATAGATAACATTACCCTGAAAGAATTCATTGCCCAGTCAGGTATCCCCGGATATCAATATCATAATTTAACAGTTCTTAGGTTTTTACTGGAATTCGAAGGATAAAATACCCTATTATTCGGAGATTAGGTTTAATATCTATCTTGTTGTGAAGCGTAATTCTTTTTTTAGGGGATGATAGAATTAACTAGGGAAATGATCCATTAGGTTTATAAAACCGTAACCAGGTCTACTAACATATCTTTCGATCATTCATTCTGAAAGGTGCTATAGTTTCTTTAAGAAATACAAAATGGAGGTTTTTTAAGGGCTTCAATTTTAATCCACAAATTACGCACATTCAGTGAATCCAATCAGTTTAGACGGGATAACTGTGAAACATGTATTGTTTCTCCCGTGTTTCTCAAACAATCTTATAGCCTGCGTTAAAAGGTCAAGAAATCATAACTTTGCAGTGTTGATACAGATTGCAGTTAAATATACATGAACTCTAATCATCTTTACTGTTTTCATCATCTACAGTCAATGTACGACCTTTTCATGGACTGTAAATATAGAAGTCTATTTCACAAACTGTTCTGAACCCCAGTTTCTCACATATGGGGGCCGATGTATGCTTTACTGCCTGAATTATTGCAGCATGCATTCCAATGTTTTTTGCATCCTCAAGCCTTCTGGCAACAAGGGATGAATAAATGCCTTTGCCTCTGTATTCAGGAAGTGTTCCTGCACCCAGTAAAATTACCAGATCATTAATCTTATCCATTATACTGGCTGCAAAAGCTACTGGTTTGTTATTTACCCTGTCATATGCAAGGTACAGATAACTATTCCTTCCCTGTGATTTATACATGGCCATTACTACCCTGGCTACTTCCTCAGTTAAACCCATACCAAACGAGGTAGTTATGAGTGGAATATTCCTGTCAAATTCTTCTTCATCTACCTTCCTAATTTCATATTCATCATTTACACTTATATTGACACTGAGATCTTCAAGAATCATCCCAGAGGTCGAAAGCTCCTGAACCTTTTTGAAACCACTATCAATAAGTAAGTTGCTGATGTTTTTTGGTCTTGATGTGGGCCCCACAAGCCAGCCAAAGACTTTGTTCTCTCTACCATAGATCTTTATAACGGAATCTATTACCTCTTTGCAGTTTTGTTCCTCAAGATCAGCCAACCCCACAACGTTTAGAAATGCACTGTCAACCTTAGAAATTCTACCCTTAACCCTGTTTATACTGAGAGGTCTTAGGGTGCCATCCGGAAGTTTGTCAACATTAAGACCATTACAGGTCTCGTCTATCCTTTTTATGAGCTTCTGACGATCCATCAAAGACCCCCCACATTATTCTAATCTCTTTCTCAATGGCTTCTTATCTATTTTTCCAGTGCTTGTGCGAGCAAACTCCTTGACAGTTATGTAATCATCAGGAAGCCAGAATTTGGCAATTCTTCCTGTAGTAATATAAGTTTCCAGGTGCTTTTTTAGGCTGTCAAGATTAAAGTTATCGGAAACTGTCATAAAAGCTACTGGCCTTTCACCCCACTTTTCATCCAGTTTGCCAATAACAGCTACCTCATTGACACCTGGTGCTGTGCTGATTAAATCTTCAAGAATGAGAGTGGGTATAAACTCGCCGCCTGATTTTACTGCATCCTTTTCCCTGTCCACGATGGAGAGGTACCCATAACTGTCAATGACTGCAAGGTCGCCAGTGTGCATCCATCCATCTTTCCACAATCTTTCCGTAGCATCAGTATCTTTTACATATCCATCTGTCAGCCAAGGAGATCTAGCAATAACCTCGCCCATAGTCTTGGAATCCCATGGCACATCTTTCCCATCTCTGTCTACAACCCTTAGATCTACGAGGCTCACCGGAATTCCAGACTTTATTCTGAATTCTGTTCTTTCAGAGTCATCCATTTCCCTTACCTTTTTGGTAAATGTGGAAAGTGTCAGCAGAGGGGCAGATTCTGACATTCCATATCCGACAACTGTTTCTATGCCCATTGCCCTTGCCTTTTCCGCAAGACCTTTTGTTAATGAACCACCACCAATGGTTATTTTCATGTTATTCTCAGAAAGAATCTTTGCAGAATCAGGATTTGATATGAGCATGTAAAGAATAGATGGGACCATCGCGCTTACATTCACCTTCTCCTGCTTCATGATTTTCAGTATTGTTGGTATGTCGTACCTACCGGGAAGAATATACTTAACCCCCTTAAGGATCGCAATATATGGTATTCCCCAGGAATGCACATGAAAGAATGGGACCAGTGGCAAAAGAACATCACTGCTGGTGGAGTTTATGGGGGGCTCGCTGAATGTTATTGCATCACAGAGCGTATGAAGTACGATCTGTCTGTGGGTGAAGGTGACTCCCTTTGGAAGTCCTGTAGTACCTGATGTGTAAAATGTGGTTGCCACGGTATCTTCAGAAATTTCAGGTAAAATTTCCTCCCTGCTTTCCTTCACCAGCTCATCGTAATTGATCCAGTTTTCAAGAGTCTGGGGCAATTTTCCTGTTTCAGAACACACGATCCATTTCTTCACAAATGAAAACATCGATTTGTTCTTTTCAATCATTGGAACAAATTCATCCCTAATGATAACATACCTGTCCTCTGCGTGTTCCATAGTATAATAGAGAAGTTCAGGAGGATACCTTATGTTGACCGTATGAAGGACTGCCCCACACATAGGAACTGCGTAATAGGCCTCCAGATATCTGATTGTATCCCAGTCAAGCACAGCGACCCTCTCTCCTTTCCTGACACCAAGGCGAATTAGAGAAGAGGCCAGTTTCTTCACTCTTTCGTTGAACTCTTCATAAGTATAGGACTCTTTACCTTGATAAGATATTATCTGATCAGGATTATTTCGCACTGATGTTTTCAGTATTTTGTCAATGGTCAATTCGTAATTGTTTGTCATGTGAAATCGATCTGTAAAAAAAATATAAATGTTACGGCTCTACCAAATAAGAATAAAGGTTTATCTCGCACACTTTTCTGAATCCAATTTTTTCACAAATTGGTGCTGAAGTGTTTTTCACTGCATGGATTATCAAATACTCTAAACCATTATCCCTGGCTTCTTCTTGCCTCCTCGATAACATCATTCTGTAAATTCCTCTACCCCTGTAGGATGGTAAGACTCCAGCCCCGTCAAGTATTGCATACTTGTCATCTGTGTCCATCTCCATCATAGAAAAACCAACTTCATCACCAGATTGGGGGTCAATGGCCAGATATGCCTTTATTTTATTTTTGTAACGCTCGGTCATATTGAGAATTTTTGCCATCTGAACAATTGTATTGGCCGTCTCTGTTGTCATACCGTTCCCGAAAGCGCTGGCAATGACTTCAACATATTTTTCAAGATCGTCTAACTTCACTTCCTTTACTTCGATTCTTGTATCATATAACCTGATTTTCTCTTTTGCGGCCATTACAAGCCCATACTCAGAAACATCATCGGCCAACCTGAATCCAAACTTTATGAGATGCTCGGTGAGGTCAGCCGGAGTACTGTTCGGCCCTACTATCCACGTGAAAGACTTATTCTCTTTTTTGAATATATCAATGGTCCTTAAAATCGTATCAACGACGTTGGTATCATCAAGGCGGGCAAGTCCAACATGATTTACATATGGTGAATTTGAGGGGGAAATGTATCCTTTAATGCCCTGGATGTCGATCGGCGTTAAACCGATACTTTTTAAAAAATCTGAATCAAGGCCCTTTCGATTGAGCATAGCATTTGTGTTCTCAATAATTGATAACAGTTCAGTATCGTCCATGAATACCATACTTCAATTTCGAAATTAGTATTTAATTTTTAGAGTGTCTCACCTTTCATGAATAGTCAGACAAACGTCGAACATTATTAACAAAATGAGAATATTGGGATATGCCCACACAGCATATCCCGCTGATCATGGAATTGATAGACAATATAGTTTCGCCCGACCAAAGGAGGAGGAAGTATTCAGATCGGCAGATCCTTAAGATACTCATCCTTCTGCAGATATTCAATATCTCATACCGTTCATCAGGGATATTCCTCATGGTTGATGAGGAATATCTCAGAATGGCTGGCCTTAATGAAATACCCCCATTCCAGACCCTATCGAGGAGAGCAAGATCATTTGATTGAAATGTTTATCTGAAATTGAGACAATTTGCGAAATTAATTATGATACATTTTGCTCCAGCCTTATATATAGGGGGAAGTACCCAGTGGTGAGAAGTCATCAAGGTATTTTGATATCCTCTTGTACTCAGTATATGGTGCCTTCCTCAATCGCATGTAATAGTATGTTTCATCCATATTTCATGATTTCGGTGAAACACTGCATTTAGAAGAAAAATCAACTAAATGTTGACAATGTCTAATAATCTTCGAAATATGTCTAACTATTAATGAACCTCAAGACACCTTGCTATACTTTAAGATAAAACGTGTAGAACGCATTTATTTTCCATTATCAATCCATTTGCCCAACACTGAAAAGACGTCCTTGAACGTGTTTTCCCCTGCATAGATGTCCAAGTGGCCGTATCCATCAAGCATGACCTTTTTCGTGCCCCTTGGCAGGGAACTTTCATCCCACAGAGCAGTGCCGAAATTCCCACTTGTGAAAAAGATGCTGGGCAATTTTATGTCTCTATTCAGGGACGAGAGTTCCTCATCCTTCAAATCTATAGCGATTCTGCAGGGCCAGAATGGATCAAAGGTTGCCAGAATAGGGAAAATGTATTCCATCTTCGAGAACGGGTAGGACTTGAAGTTTGTAAAATTCGTTGCATCCAGATTATGCATCAGGTATTCTGCCAGGTTTTTGAAACCCGAAACAGGAGATGGGACGTCAGGGTTCTTTAACGCAAATGGCCATATTGGATTATTAATCCCTCCCGGGCAATCTAAGGAAAAGACTCCCTTCCCATCCATTTCTTCAACGGATTTAGGCGTCCCAGGATAAATAAGTTCCCACGATTCGGTCTTTATTGGACCCCCATCCATGAGTATTAGGCCTGACAGATTCTCATCAGAATATCTTGAGGCGTAATTGAAAGCAGCTATACCGCCGAAACTATCTCCTTCAAGGAGCAAGGTTTCTGCATTTTCCAAGTCAAGAATGAATGATATTGATTCTGTGATATCCCTAAACCACTTTTCCAAACCCCATTCCCTCATAAATGAAAGTTCCTTGTCCTTGAGGAAAGGTGGAACAAAATGAGTCCTATAGTCAAGTGCATAAATTATGTGCCCCCTGGAAGCAAGATATTTATAACGGCTTTTCTCCTGAGAGGGGAATGCATATCCCATACCATGATAGGATAAATGTATAAGCTGCTCTCCGCTTGACCACGTTCCAGGGAGACACAATATAATCTTACCGGACTTTACTTTACCTGAAAACCTGTGCAGACAAATCTTGTTATATGGACCTTCTTCAGAATAGTCCTTTACCCATTCCTTCTCCTCTATTTCACCCTCTTTTTTTGCACTGAATGAATTAATCTCTTTCCAACCAGAGCCTGAATTCATAAAATTTCATTCTGCCAATACATAAATATTTTTCGAGCTAGAGAGTACCTTCGAAGATAGTTATCTCAATGACATAATAATTTATCATCGGCTTTTCTGCTGATTGATCAAAATGAGATTTTCCCAAAACCATCCATTTTTTCTGATTCATCTGATTAACTGTTGATTTTAGATAAGAATGCCCTCAAGATTCACTATCCTACTGGTGATTTCGCCATTAATTTTCCTGAATGTACATAGTCAACGCTGTCCCTTCAAGAGATCTTGGCCTTATGAGGTTGTAGCATATGGCAGTGTAGTAGGTCCTCACTCTTACCCTATGCACGATTTTAACCATCACATGGAAGAATGCATAGATATATTCTAATCCTGATCTTATAGAGGATACCCTGAGATTATTTAGAATACTTTTCACCGGTGGTGGATCAAGAACCCCTTGTCTGATGAAGCCATTAAGACGATAGATAGGCCACTAAAGGATATCAAAGAAGAAAGAGTTTACACAAGTAACAAAAAAAATAGAGTCTAAAGATTGGGCAATAACATGATCATTCTTCTTCTTTGATTTGATGATCCATGACAGCTCCTTGGGATGTGCAACTGTTATGTCAGAATAGCCTAAGTTCCTCAGATTACGATCAACAGAATATGCGGATCCGGAAGCTTCGAAAGCAATCCTCACATCCTTTGGTATCTTCTCTGAGAATGCTTTGTATCCATCCGCATTCATCGTGAATGAGAATTGATCCTTCTCAGTGCCATCAGGCAAAAGATACGTTG
>JAMCUH010000059.1:0-935 GCA_023379435.1 Thermoplasmatota archaeon
GATGGAGAATCCTCTTCTTTACAACAGCCATAATAGGGCTGATTGCTCTGGTAGTAAGAAAATACTCCAGCGAATCACCTGTCTTCCAGGAATATGTTAAAAAGGAAAAGGTGGAGAAATGGCCTCTTCTGAGACTTTTCAGGGACAGATGGAGAGCGGTCATTGCAACCATCACCATAGCCGGCTCACTTCTCTTCCTGAATTCCATCACGCTGAGCTTGTATCCAACCATTCTTGAAACTGTTGATTTCTTTGGCAAATCCATTTCAGGAGTTGCATTATTTTTCATTAATGCCATCTCCATAGGAGGGGTAATTCTTGGGGGCTTCATAGCCGGAAGATCATTGAAGAGGCTTTCGTTCATGCTAATATATACCCTAATGTTCCTTGTTGTCTCTGCTGCAATTGTGTCATTTGTTTTCAGGAATAATCTTCTCCTTGTGAGTGCAGCGTTTTCAGCGCAGGCATTTTTTGAGGCAATGATATTCTCAACGCTTCCTGCTTTTCTCACCGAAGTATTCAGCAAAAGATTTCGAACAACCGCTGTTGGATCCGTCTACAACATAGGTTCAATGATAGGATCAATAGGAATCTTTGTTGTTCCATATTATGCAGGGATATACGGATGGAGCACAGTATGGTCCATTGCTGTTGTAATATTCTCTCTGATACTGATAGCAGGCGTTTCCCTATCCATAGGTTCATATTCAAGGGAAATAAAATCAGGAGACCTCATTGTTGATTGAAGGCTTCCATGAAACATTTGGATGTGGAATCCAACCACTTTTGAATTTCATTGTGTAAATTTTGATCAACAATCTTTTTCCTTTCTTTAATCTCTTCTAATGTTACTTTATCGGGAATTATCACATTTCTACCGTTGGGATTTATAATACCACTTTCTTCAAGATTTCTCCTGATCTTTTCTTCGGCAT
>JAMCUH010000059.1:945-8689 GCA_023379435.1 Thermoplasmatota archaeon
AAATTCTCTTCTTTTCCTTCCCTCCAGTTGAAAGATAATTCCCTTTAGAGCTCTTGAAACATTGAAAATGTCCATGAACGACATATTTTCAGAATTTGAAATTTCACAAACTATCGCATTCATAACTCTTTCATGATCAATGGAAGAATAATCATAATAAAGTGAAGGAAGAAGAGAGTGAAATCCAACAAATCCCACCTGGTTCTCTTTCATCAAAACAAAGAGCGGTGGAAGCTGGTTGCTTTGTATATCCGCAACTGTTTCCACAGGGTCTTCCGGAAATCTTCCCTCCACCATTGACATGATTCCAGAAGGCATTAGATCATCTGCTATGGAGATTTCATTTTTGAAATGAAAAACGGCATCATCCACTGGCATGCTTCTCTTTTTTTCTTTATAATAGTTGAAGCTTTCAACAATAAGATTCAGAGTGAAAAGCTCCCTTATATTTATCCTGGAAGTTATGGCATGGGATAAATTGCTCTCATCACATTTTATTTTTATGAGATCAATGCTCCAATTGTTACCCGTATTTTTCCTTTCCTTTGAATACTCAATATCATTCTTGATCAGAATAGATTCCAGGTTTTCATGATTCGTGATCCCCACATTCAGGGCAATGTTCCTGGCAGAAAAAGGAGAGACCATATATACTGATGAATCAGGCATGATACCCTGTTCCAAAACTTCCTCGAAGCCACTGAATGAATTAACATATTGTTTGATTCTATCCCCGATATCCATTCTTTCAAGTATATCATTCCACATTATAAATTACTAAGGAAGAGGTCACAAAAATATGATACTCTGTCACAAGAAAAATGTCAGACAATTAAGTTTTTATACTGATATTCCTTTGTACATTGAAGTGTCAAGCCCATGACCGGAGATAAATATAATTATTACCTTAAAATAATATTGAATGCCGAGGTAGGCGAATATGCACGCATAAGCGAAATGATAGCAAATGATTTTTCTCTGACAGACAGGGAGATGTTTGAACTGGATTTCCTTGTGCGAAGGTACTTGTCCAATTATAATTCAAAGTACAAGCTAAGGGTGGTGAATTCCCATACCGGTATGGATGAGTCTCCGCCAAAGAGGATGGAGGATGATTTTGGTGGCCTGGCTATTTACCGGGGAGAAGAGAACATGTATGGCGTGAAATGGTTCACTTATTCACCATCAAAGGACTTCGAGAGCTTTCCTGTAAAGAGATGGTATTATAATGAAAGAATTGCAGGAATACTGAACGAAACACTCACAGATGTTATTCCTGGAAGGTATCAGGGATATTTTGACACACCTCCATGGATTCTCGGATCCATATATGCCCCCGGGACAAAATATGTTCCCCTTCATGATCTGATTGAAAATGCCATCGCAACTGGAAGGATCACAAGATGGGAATATCTTGCAACAAGAGGTGTTCCTGCAGATTTTGTTAAAGCCCTCAGGGGCACAGATTTAAGATTTACATCAGATCCGAGATTCTGATCTGATGGTTTATCTATGATCGGTTGATATGCATGCATGAAATACAAGGGCATTATCACGCCGATGCTTACACCCTTTGATAGGAAAGGGAAAATCAGTAAGGAACTGACTGAGAAGCTTTTGGAGAAGATTACGAAAAACAGGGTTCATGGTCTTTTTCCTCTGGGATCAACAGGACTTTTTCCCTTTCTGTCAATAAAGGAAAGAAAGACCTACCTTGAAATAGTTAACAATGGAAAGGGGAAGCTTCCCGTGTTCGCTGGTATTGGATCATCGAGCACAGAGGAATCTGTGGAGCTCGCAAAGCATGCCACAGACATCGGAGCAGATGTGCTTGTCCTGATGCCGCCATATTACATTACACCGGGACAGGAGGAGATCAAGAGCCATTTTGCAAAGGTTCTCTCGGCGACTGATTCGAATCTGTTCATTTACAATATTCCACAGCTGGCCGGAACATGGATATCTTATGAAACAATGCTCTACCTGAAGGAGGAATATAATCAGATAAAGGGAGTCAAGGAATCATCCGGTGATATGAGGAGATTTCAGAAGGTTATGACGCTTTCTGATAGGGATTTTACCATTCTCCAGGGTCAGGATGATCTGATATATATGTCACTGATGATAGGAGCAGACGGTGGCATATGTGGTACAACAAATATAATGGATGAAACCGTCAGAATATACAAAAATATTGAGGATAATCGGCTGGAACTGGCAAGAAAGAGCCAGCTGGATGTCGTGAATCCACTGATGGAATCACTGAACAGCATAACTTTTCCTTCTGGATATTATCATGCAATGTATGAGAGCATGGATGTGAAGGGCGGATACAGAACCCCCATGATTGAACCACCTGAAAGCAAAAAGAAGGAGATTTCCTCCGCCGTCAGGAAAGCTCTGGAAAAAGCGAAAAAGTATAAATAGACTTTTTCCCTACCGCATTGCCTGAGTGAAGGAGGTAAATCAAATGGAAAATTCATATGTGAAGTTCGAAACTCCCGAGGATCTCCAGAAGAACATACTTGATCTTGTTGAGAATTCTTACAGAGGGGGAAAGATTAGAAAGGGTACAAATGAAGTCATAAAGAGTGTAGAAAGAGGAGAAGCAAAGCTTGTTGTAATTGCTGAGGATGTTACTCCCCCGGAGGTTGTTTACTATCTTCCTACCCTGTGCGATGAAAAGAAGGTTCCCTATGGTTTTGTTAAATCCAGGGAATCTCTTGGCACAAGAGTTGGAATATCATCTGCTGCATCAATTTCAGTTGTCGATTACGGCAAAAATGAGGAATCATACAAGAAGATTGTCGAAGATCTTTCGACACTGAAGAAATAGGTGAATTAAATGGCTGATGATGCAACACCTGCCGAAATTCTCGAACTCATGGGCAGAACGGGAATGGCCGGAGAGGCAACAGTTGTTAAGGTTAGAGTCCTTTCGGGCAGAGATCAGGGAAGGATCATAACAAGGAATGTTATGGGTCCGGTGAGAATAGGCGATATTCTCATGCTCAGGGAAACAGCAAGGGAAGCAAAGAAGCTTTCCATTAGGTGAGAAAATGGCAAACAGGGTATGCACATTCTGCGGCACTCCAATTGAACCCGGATCAGGTGTTATGTATGTCAGGAAAGATGGCACAATATATCATTTCTGCAGCAGAAAATGCAGAATTAACATGCTTAACCTTAAGCATGCTCCCAGAAACATAAGATGGACAGCAGAGTTCCACAGAATCAAAGAGAACAGGAAGAAGGTTACCAACTGAGTGATACAACATGGAAAGAACCCTTGTGCTCATTAAACCTGATGGAATCAAAAGAAAGCTGGCAGGATCAGTCATACAAAGATTCGAGAACAAGGGTCTGAGAATATGTGCGCTCAAGATGCTTCATGTCACGAAGGAAATGGCGGAAAAGCATTATGCGGTGCACAAGGATAAGCCATTCTTCAATGATCTTGTTAATTACATAACATCTTACCCAATCATGGCAATGATACTTGAAGGGAGAAACGCAGTATCTGTTGTGAGAAATTTATGCGGTGCAACTGACGGATCAAAAGCAGCACCTGGCACCATAAGGGGTGATTATTCCAACAGTATACAGGAGAACATTGTTCATGCTTCAGATTCAGAAGATTCATATAAATATGAGATGCCAATATTCTTCAGTAAGGGCGAAATTCAAGATCTTCCACAAGGGGATGAGAGTCTAGTTTGATGGCGATGATATGTCAGAAAAGGAACTCAGGCAGCCGATCGTATGCGTTCTTGGTCATGTCGACCATGGAAAAACAAGTATTCTAGATTCCATTCGCGGCACTGCATTAGCAAAGTCTGAAAAAGGAGGAATAACACAGAGAATCGGCGCTACGGAGATATCCAGGGAAATTCTTGAAAAATATGCCGGTTCCATTCTCGGCAGAACGAAAATTAGGATTCCCGGTCTTCTCTTCATTGATACACCGGGACATGTTGCCTTCGCAAACATGAGGGCAAGGGGTGGAGCACTTGCCGACATTGCTGTTCTGGTGGTTGACATCAACGAGGGTTTAATGCCGCAGACCATAGAATCAATAAATATTCTGAAAAAATATAAGACTCCCTTCATCGTTGCAGCAAACAAGATTGACCTTATTCCCATGTTTTCGCCATCAAAGAGTGCATCATTCAGGGACTGCCTGAAAAACCAGAGGGAGGAATGGGTGTCGGAATTTGACAAACGTTTTTATGAGCTTGTTGGAAAATTATATGAACTTGGATTTTCCGGCGAAAGATATGATCGAATCTCAGATTTCTCCAAGACTCTCACCATAGTTCCAACAAGTGCAAAGAACTCCATAGGTATACAGGATCTCCTTGTAATGATAGCAGGTCTGGCACAGAGATTCCTTGAGTCAGAGATATCACTGAGGGACACAGGGCCAGGAGCTGGGACAATCATAGAAGTGAAGAAGGAGGAGTCTCTGGGTATTATACTTGATACAGTTCTTTATCAGGGAACAATAAAGAGATCGGATTCCATAGTTTTGAACACCAGGAATGGTACAGCAGAAACCAGAATTAAGGCGCTTCTTGTGAACTCAAAAAGAAACAGGAAAGCTCTGGATGAGAGGATGTTTGTGAGATCTGCATCTGCTGTCAGGATACTCATAGCTGACAAACTTGATGTTATCCCAGGATCTCCAATATACGTCTTCAGGGATGAAAAAGAAAGACAGAAAGCATTCAAGGAGATGGAGAAAGAGAAGTCACCCGACGTGCAGCTTCATCCCACAGGGATTCATGTTAAGGCTGATGCTCTTGGTTCACTCGAGGCTGTTGCTTATGAGTTATCTCAAAAGAATATCAACATAAGGTATGCTGCCATCGGTGATATCTCCAGGAGGGATCTTGTATCTGCATCCACCGTTAATGATCCCATGGATAGGCTTGTTGTCGGGTTCAATGTTTCCGTGCTACCTGATGCAAAGGACTTGCTTGAGTCAGGTGAGGTTGACGTTATCACAGGTGATGTGATCTACGGGATTGTGGATGAATGCGTCAAACGCCTTGAACAGAAAAAGCTGGAGCTTCTTGAAGAAAAGAAGCACCAGATGCCCGTCCCCTCAAAATTGATCATCATGCCTGAATATATTTTCAGATCAACGAAACCAGTGATCGTTGGAATAAAGGTTCTTGCAGGAAGAGTCAAGGTTGGAGACAAACTTTTGAAGACAGACGGCAGATATGGTGGCACGGTGAAAAGCCTGAGGGACGGCGAGGTCAGCAAGAAGTTCTGTGATGCACCTGGTGAGATAGCTGCAGCCATAGATGGTGTCACACTTAACAGACAGATCTTCCCCGGTGAAACTCTATACGTGGATATACCGCAGGAAGTCGTCAAGGTCGTGAGGGAATCCGACATGGGTGATGACATAAAAGACGTCCTTGAGGACATCATAAAGATAAAGAGGAAAGAGGACGCCTTCTGGGGAACTCGCTATGTCTGATTTCTTGAAGTGAAACCTTTTGTCCATAATATATACATTGAAACAGCAACGATGGCGAGAAAGATATACTCAGACCATACACCTCCTGTCACAATTACGTCACCAAACGATGTCACAATGCCAAGAACGAGGGACATCTTTATGATGCTGCTACCAAAAAGAACGCCTAAAGCCATCTCCTTCTTCCTCCTGAGAAGTGATATGGAACCCATGAATATTTCCGGGAGAGACCCTCCTATTCCGGTAACGAAGAAACCGCTCTCAAAAAATGTCAGTTTGTAAGTGTTAGATATGAGCAGCGAATAATTCACCATGGAATATGATGAGAAAAATATGGTTAACAGAGATGCAATGATCATAATAAGTGATGGTTTTCCCTCATATCCATCATCATTCACCTTTCTTTCAAATGCCATGTAAATGTAGAAACAAAATACAACGAGGAGAGGGATTGAAAGAAACCGGGGAAATGATGGATAAAACAGTGAAAACATCATAACAACAATGATTGCGATTGCAAGAAAGGAAGCATCCCTTATGAACAGCCTGCTTCTGCTCAGGGGCAGAATGATCATGAGAGGAATGAAAATTATCATGGTCACGATGTTGGAACCCATGATGTTGCCCAGGCTGAGTGATCCGTATCCTCGATATGCTGCAATGGTGGAGACAAAAATCTCATCAGCTATGGAACCGATTGCCACAATGATGAGGCCTGTGGATTTACCCGATAGCTTGAATCTCTCGCCCATGGATTCAGACTGCGTGACAAATTCCGAGCTCCCAAAGTACATACCCAGGACAGAAAAAATTAATGCCAAAACAACGAAAGGTATGGATTTACTTATATGAAAAAAGATAAAAAATATGTTGAAAAATGACAGTGCTATGAGAACAGCAATTCTTCTGGACCAGGATGGAAGGATCATTGCAGGGCAGCATTTGCCGAATTTACTGCCCTAACTTCTTCCTCAATCATGTTTCCCCTGGTGAGCCTTTTGTATTCCACCGATGTTGGTTTAAGGATCTTCACAAGATAATTAAATGCCGCATCCGCATGTGATGGATCACCGCATGTATATATGTCAAGTGTAACAAGGCCATGCTCAGGCCAGGTGTGAAAAGCAAGATGCGATTCCGCAAGCAGTACTATTCCCGTAACACCACTGGGCTGAAACTGATAATAGTCTGAAGAAATCTTCGTCAACCTTCCAGCCCTGACCGCATCTTCCACAATCTGGTATACCTTCTCCTTTCTGGCGATCAGGTCACCATCTATACCATAGAGATCTGCAATAATTTGAATCCCCACGGTCATCCTCTTCTTCCTCCATGATTAACCCCCATATGGCTGAATGGAGTTATAAATATCACGTATTTAAATATTTTATTTTTTGTTTGATTGCTTTCTATGCAAGTTAGGTTATATAAATTGGGTCTTCCAAAACCGGTCACGTATAATCCTTAAAATATAACATTATTATTATATAACTGAATTAGAATCAATTAAAAATACTCTATTCTGTAAGAAACCTGTGGATATCTGCCCGACAACTCACTCAGTGACGTAAGGATAAACCTAAATCTCACAGATGATATGAATATTTTAACATTGAGCCCCCTTATGCACGCTTCAAATCCACCATAAATTGAACCGAATTCCATTCTGTATTTTATTCTCATGGAATCACAGAAGATCTTCGCGCCTTCCCCGACGATCCCGACAATGGAATCATCAGATGCATCGTAGGAATGTTCCTTGTATCTCCCCTCTATTTCCTGAGAATTCTTTATCACAATGATTTTCATGGTACCGACGGACATCTTAACCATCCCGGAAATTTCAGAAACAAGAAGCAATGAGCCCTTTGTGACAGAATTTATTGCTTTTCCTGTGGCTGCCTTCATCTCCGTTCTCGTCGCATGCAGATATCCTTCCTTCATGTAAAGGAAAACCCTTGATCCTGCATCAATGGAATCATCTGAAACGGCCTCCCAGGTCGAAACCATATCCATTCTGTTTATGCTTTCCGTGAGGTAATTCCTCAGATCAGAAATGCTTTCATAAAGAGCCTCAAATCCTTTATTCGTTATGTTGGAATCGTTATCCAGAAACCCCTTCTCCCTTAGAGTTCTGATGTGATATATCACACCCTGTCTCGTGATGTCGATCTCCTTCGCAATATCTGATATCTTACTTTTCCCACTGTATATGGAAGATAGGATCATAACCTGGCTGACTGAAAGCTTCTT